>CAYTEI010000051.1:0-8898 GCA_964436705.1 uncultured Thermococci archaeon | reverse complement strand
CCCACAAACTGGGCAACGATCAGGCGCTTCTCCTTCAGTAGTATAACCGCAAACAGAACAAATTTGGATGGTACCAATGTCATAATCCTTCCCTGAGTCAACAGCCTGTTTCGCCTCTTGATACATGCTTGCATGGATTTTTTCCGCTTCAAGAGCCCAATTAAATGTTCTCACTGCTTCATTCTCTTCTTGAAACTCAGCAACCTTCTTGTATGTAGGATACATTTCATTTATCTCAAATGTTTCCCCATCAATACCCTTCTGCAGGTTTTCAGAAGTGTTACCTATTCCGTAAGGAGCTCCTCCTGTACCGTCGTCATCTACTTGTGGCATTCTTTCTAGATGATTACTTGCGTGAACTTTTTCTGCATAGCCGATGGCTCTGAATAGTCTAGCTACATTTGGGTATCCTTCTTCTTCTGCGACTTCCGCGTAATTTTCATATCTTATATGAGCTTGACTTTCCCCAGCAAAGGCATTATGTAAATTCTGTTCAGTCATATCATGCATAATTGATTACCTCAATAATTATTTCCAGTAAAAGCTTAAATGAGTTTCCATTGCATGATAATACATGTAACTGGATAATTAATCCTAAATCTGTTCATATAATAAAAGGTAATAAAGAAATATGTTTTAGAACTGGCTGAAAGCCCTGCTAACAACTTCATTCAGAGCAGGATGTATATGTATTGCGTCCGTAATGTCGAATACAGTTCCTTCACCACTAGCCATTCCAACAACTACTTCATGTATAAGAACTGAAGCCTTTGGACCCATTATATGGCAACCTAAAATATTTCCACCATCAGGATCAACTAAGACCTTAACAATTCCATCTTCTTCTTTTAAAGCTGAACCCATTCCGGTTTTACTGTATTCATATGTCCCTGCCAAATATTCGATTCCCTCTTCCTCTAATTCCTCCTCAGTTTTACCTACACCAGCAACTTGTGGACTTGAGAAAATAGCATGCGGCATTGGAGTAAGATCTGCTTCATGCTCGTGATCCGTAAAAGCATTCCAGAAAACTATCTGAGCTTCCATATTCGCTGAATGTTTAAACATATGACCGCCTATAACATCGCCTAGAGCCCAGGTGTTATCAGCAGTGGTCTTCAGGTACTCATCCGTTTTAATGAAACCATGATCATCAGTTTCAATACCCCCATTCTCAACCCTAAGATTATCCGTATTAGGTCTACGACCAGCAGCAATCAACAACTCATCACCCGAAACTTCACGACTGTCACCTTGATCATTTTTAGCACTGATTGTAAATTCGTCAGCATTCTGAGAAACTTCAATGGCTTCAAATCCCTCTAAGAGATTAAATCTACGGTTAAAAACTTTTGTAAATTTCTTACTAATATCGCTGTCCTCATTAGGTAATAAACCACTCCGACCAATAATGCTAACATTAGATCCCATAGTGCCAAAGAAATGAGCTAATTCAGTACCGACATACCCTCCACCAACGATAATCAAGTGATCTGGTCTCTCAGTTAACTCCATTGCTTCTTTACTTGTGATGTAATCAACTTCCCTAATGCCATCAATGGGAGGAATTAGTGGTCTAGCTCCTGATGCAACTATGACTTTCTCGCCCCGTATCTTTTCTCCATCCACTTCTAAGGTTCTTTCATCGACAAATTCTCCCTCTGAATGGTAGAGCTTATAATTTTCAGCCTGCTTAATTCCCTCTAGGATATTCCGAGAATCAGAACTAACATCTTCATTAACTTCATTTACTATCTCAGAAAATCTTATATTATCAATGCCTGATTCAACTCCAAATTCTTCAGAGTTCTTAATTTTCTGAACAATATCTGCTCTATGAATAAGCATTTTAGATGGTATACATCCTCGATTTAGGCAAGTTCCACCTAAAACATCTTTTTCAACAATGGCAACATTATTTCCTCTATTAGTAACTGCTGAAGCAACATCTAGGCCTGATCCAGATCCTATAATTATAGCATCAAATTCTTCCATAATAGTTACCTACTATATAATTAATAATAATACGTTAGATATAAAATTTTTTAGTAAAAGAAAAACCTAAATAGACCTTCTTATCTTGGATAACTCTTCTTTAAGTTGCTCTTTCTTGATTAAGGAAAATCCTGCAAAGATCACAATAAATCCAATTACAGTGAAGATATCGATTGTCTCATTAAGCCATATCCATCCAGATAGCGCCGCAAAAATTGGTGAAATATATGAAACTAGATTAATCTCTATAGGACCTAATCTTTCAAGAAGATCAAAATAAATCAGGAAACCAAAAACACCTGAAACTATAGATAGGTAAAGCACTGGAATTATGGCACTTGTGCTCCAAACAAATGATACTGATTCTGATCTATATATACTCATTAAATGCATTAGAACTGCTCCAATCAGCATGGCCCAGGATATCATAGTTTCCTTCGGTAGATTCGCATCTACTTTCTTTACAATTACACTTCCTAAGGCAAAAGAAGCTGCTGCCAAGAATATTAATCCTTTAGCAATTACATTTTCGTTGATTAAATTAGAAGGATCTGGCCTGGAAATGATAACAATCCCGAGTAACCCAAGTAAAATTCCGATAGAACCAATAATTGATAATTTTTCATCTGGTAGTAATGATCTGGAAAAGGCAGATGTTAATAAAGGATTTAAACTAACAATAACTGCTGCCACTGCACTAGTCGCCGTTAATTCTCCGACATACAAAAAGGCATGATAAGCAGCGAACATTAAAGCACCACTTATAAAAACCATTATCAATTCACTAAGTTTCTCCGGTCTCCACTGATCTGTAACTCTGTAAGCATATATAATCATAATAATACCAGCAATGTAATACCTAATAGAGGCATAAAAAACAGGTGGAAAAAATTCTAAACCAGCTTTAATCGCCATAAAGGAGACTCCCCACATTGCTGCAAGCAAAATAAACAGTATGAAGTTACGATAACGAGACATGAATTATCATTCAGAAAAATCTTATTAAAAAGTTTCTATCAATAGAAAATTTCAATAAAAAAAATATGAAGAAATAAAAACTAAACCAGAATAATATTAAATAAGAATAATAAAATAAAAAAAGTTATATTCGAACCCAGAAACATTGTTAAATTAATTAAGTTGAGTAAACCTTTTATCTAATTAAATTAAAAGAAATAATGTGGGCTCGTAGCCTAGCCTGGATAGGGCACCGGCCTCCTAAGCCGGCGCTCGAGGGTTCAAATCCCTCCGGGCCCGTAAAAAACCTATTCATATCTTAATGCATCAGCTGGCTCCATATTAGCAGCTTTTCTAGCAGGAAATAAACCAGATAAAGTCCCTAATAAGAAAGCGAATACTAAAGAACCTATTATTAAGAGCGGTGATAATGCCGCACTGATAGGTACCTCAGTATACATCTGACCGAAATAAACTGCCGTCTGGCTTAAAGCAACACCTAAGGAAACTCCAATAATCCCTCCAATTAACCCTATTATTCCTGATTCCAGTAAGAATATTGTTAGTATATGTGAATTTTTAGCTCCAATTGCTTTCATTATACCAATCTCTCTAGTTCGTTCAGAAACAGATGTATACATAGTATTGGTAATACCTACGCCTCCAACTAGGAGAGAAATTGATGCGATACCAATTGTAACCGCTTGTACCAAATTAAGGATCGATTGTAGAGAATCAATAATGTCCTGAGGAGTGGATATAGTGAAATCTTCCTCACCAGGATCCAAATTTCTTTCTTGTCTAAGATTTTTCTCAATGTTTTCGTTTACATCTACTGGATCAAATCCGTCCTGAACTTTAACAATTATTTGAGAAACTTCTTTTTCCTCACTAAAAATTTCTCTAGCCCTATTTATCGGTATTAATACAGCACCATCAACTCCAGGATCCCCCGTAGGATCCATAGACCCAACTACACGATAATCATTTTTTTGAAAAGTTAATTTACTTCTAACTGATACATCATTTTCAAAAGAACCATCTTTAACGGTACTCCCTATTAGAAGATTATATCTATCTGTTTTCCTTATGTTTCTACCTTCTGAAACCTCTATACCCCAACTATTCTTGATCAGAGAGAAGCCCCTACCCGCGGGAACCCCAATCACAGGAACAAAGGCAGTTGAATCTTGATAATCCATCCTCACGGTCTTGGAAAGAACACCCACAGATTGATCAACACCTCGAGACCTCTTAACTACTTCTAAATCATCTTCAGTCAATTCCGCCGCTGTACCCCCTATATTACTTCCACCTGGTGTACTTTGACCACCAGCTCTTATGAATAATTTGTCACTCCCAATATTTTGGAATTCTTGTGTTATAGAGTCGTTTAAGCCCTGGCCTAAGGACACGAGGGCCACTACAGCTGCGATACCTATGAATATACCAATTATTGTTAGCCATGTTCTACGCTTCTTTTCCCGGATATTCCTGAAAGCTAGAGCCAAAAACTTGAAGAACATCCTTTAACCTCTTCTTCTCCAGATTATTAACACAGCAACTATAGCTATTACAGCAATACCTATATACAAGATGTTAAAACCATCTTCAGATAAACCATACCGATTAAGATCCTCCTCGCTGTAAAGATTCACCGAAATATTCTGACTAACAGACATAACTTCATTATCTGGGCTTTTATATGAAATCTTAGCTGGAATATCCACTCTATCCAAACCCTTTTCCACGAATACCTGCAACTCAGCCGTCTGATAATCATCCGCTAACATATTACCAAGATACAAACTATCCGCAGAAAGAATTTCGTATTCGTCTGAATCTATAAACTCTATAGAAGCAAATTTTGCCTCACCACTACCTCTATTCACTATTCTAAGAGTTAAGCTACCTGAACCTCCAGCCTTCTTCAAATTATTCTGATCAACGCCAATTTCCAGATCCGGATTCTCCTTAAGATCATACTTCACCAAATTCTCGTCATCATACAGGCTTATTGATACACTAGACATCTCAGATATAGAACCTTCTACAGGATCCTTATAACGGATCTCTACAGGGAGTTTTACCTCATTTAAACCTGGTTCAGGAAACATTGTTAAGTCCACACTCTTAGATTCGCCGGGACCCATTTCACCTAAGTAGTTCTCTTGGGGAGACAATATTTCATAGTCATTGGATTCCGGAACCTTAAAAGAAACAAAGCGAGCGTTTCCTTGTCCTCTATTTACAATATTTAGAGATACTTTGCCTTTTTCACCTGGTTTGTCTAGATCTTCTTTAGCAATATTAACTTCTAAGTCTGTTTGACCTCCAACTACAAATGCTGTCATTTCTTTCCTGGAAAATCTAGTTCCAGCTTCGTTCTCGTAGTTCAAGGTAATTGGTATTTTATAAACACCATTTTGCGCATTTTCATCTGAATGAATTGTATAAGAAATTTCTTTTTCATCACCGGGGCCCATGCTATTAATGCTTCTTCTAGTTGTATCAGAAGTTCCAAAAGGGATACTTTCCGAAGTTCCTGAAGCTTGTGAAGTTTCTGTATTAAGAGATTCTGTAGTATCTGATTTAAGATCTAATGCTACATCAATATTTTGTAAATGGGAATCTGCTAAGTTTTTAACAGTTAAATTAAGTGTATTAGAAGTGCCCGGACCAACATTCTCCGGGAAATCTACATCATTTATTACCAGAGGAGCATTATCTGTTCTTATCTGGATAGGAATCTTCCTATGATCCTCGCCCATTTCTTCAGTTCTTACATATATGTTTAAATTATTCTCGCCATGCACTGCGTTCTCATCAACTTTTGTCTGGAAATGTATCCTATATTCGTCTAAAGGATACACACTCCCTAAATCCCATTCAGTTTTCTCATCTGGATCTGTTGAAAAAGGGAACCTAGGATCAAATCTCACGGTGGCATTTTCTATTACATCATCCCCCTTATTTGAAACCTTTAACCAGATATCAGCGTATTCAGAGGATTGAAGAGGAGTTGGCTCCATTTTAATCATCTGAACAACTAAGTACTTATCGGGATAATCATTTGGTTGGCTTTTTACCGGTTTATTCGCTATTAAAGCTATATTCCCAACTAATCCTAAAATAATAATAAATATTAAAAGTTTCTTTTTCATTTTTTATCAGCCTCCTTTCCACAATTCTTTGATTTTTTCGTAGATTCTGATGCGTCTATTTTACCATCCAAAATTTCGATGGTCCTATCAGCATGTTTCGCGTCTTCAGGGTTATGAGTTACCATTATGATCGTTTTTCCCCGATTATTTAAATCTTCGAGAAGTTTCATTATTTTTTGTCCTGTTTCAGAGTCAAGATTGCCAGTAGGTTCATCAGCAAGGATTACTTCTGGATCATTAGCTAATGCCCTTGCAATTGAAACTCTTTGGGCTTGTCCTCCGCTGAGTTCGTTTGGATGAAATTCGACTCGATCTCCAAGTTCAACTTCTTCTAAGATTTCCCTAGCTCGTTCTGTTCTTTCCTTTTTTGATATACCTTGGAATAACATTGGAAGTGCAACGTTTTCTATGGCTGTCATACTACTAATTAGATTGAATTTTTGGAAAACGAATCCAATTTTTTGACTTCTGAGGAGGGCTAGTTCTGATTCTGTGAGGTTGCCAATGTTGGTATTTTCAATTTCTACTATTCCATCTGTTGGTACATCTAAGGCTCCTATTAGGTTCATTAGGGTTGATTTTCCCGAACCGGAGGGACCCATAATTGCTACGTATTCTCCTTTATTTATTTTTAGATCGGTTCCTCTTATTGCTCTTACTACAGCCTTTCCTCTTTGATAGTTTTTTACAACATTATTTAAGCAAATTATCGCCATCTTTATCTACCGGTTTTTCTTTAGAAATTATTCAAACTTATTTAATTTCAAAAGGGTAGTTATAAATAAGTTATGGTTAAATTAAGTAATACTAGTCATAAGTAAGTTATGGTTAATTTAATAACAATTTAAAATAACCAACCCACAGAAATTACCTTTGTAAATAAAAATAATTAAGTGAAAAATCTAAAAAGTAAAACCAACCAAAAAACGAACCTACTACGATAAAAAATAAAACCCAAAAGAAAAGAAAAAAACTCAGATAAGAAATCCATTATTTGAAAGCAACCAAAGAATACATAGAAACAATCGTATTGATTAAATTTACCATTAAAATATATTTTAAGCATTAACCACCAGAGATAACACAATAAAAAACAAAATAAATCAAAATTTGGTTCTAAACCAACTTTGCAATAATGATGAAAAACTTTAAGAGTTAGATTACAAAAGAATAAGATCGGAATAATAACTTTTATCTTTTTAGATATAAATTCGAGGTGAATATTTTGAAGGAAAATCAGCGTGAAAATAATAACAATCCTGAATCAAAAGACAAAATCGAAGAAAAACCTACGGAAGAGAAGAAAGAAAAATTAGAAGAAGAAAAAGAACCTATCGAAAAAGAATTAGAAGAAACTAAGGATGAAGGAGAATCACCGGAAATTGATCTCGTTGAGGGTGAAAATTTCAGTATTAACTACATAACAGGAGTTCTAGGAGGGCTCAACCCCGCAGGTGGTAGGATCGGATTTTACCAAGATCGAGTCATACCAGAAGTCGGTGACAAAGAAAACAACAAGATGCAGATAAAGAAAGTTAAGAGAGAACTTAAAACAGAAATCCATATGAGCCCAGTAGAATTTAAAAACGTAGCAAAGTGGATGATAAAACAATTAAAACAATACGAAGAGAAATATGGAGAAATAGGACCAGACACAGAAGAAGATGAAGAAAAAGACGAGATAAAACCAATAGAAGATGAGGGACCAGGAACTATCTACAGATGATTTCATGAAACTAACTATCTATCATACCAAACAAGATGATCCCAAAAAATGCTCAGCCAAAAGATTAGAAAAATTTAACTTAGCAAAACTAGTTCACGACTCTAATCAAATCCCTAAGAAATCAATATTTTTATCTCCTTTTTCAGATAAGTTACTTTCTCCAGATGATTTCAGTTTATCTAAAATTCTTGTGGCCCTCGATTGCTCTTGGGAAAAAGCAGAAGGAACTTTCAGTAAATTAAGAAAAAAAGTGAATCCGAGAAGACTTCCCTACCTTGTGGCTGCCAACCCGATTAATTATGGGAAACCATATAAACTATCAACAGCCGAAGCCCTATCAGCATCCCTACATATATTAAATCAAGAAGAGCAAGGAAAAAAATTAATGAAAAAATTTAAATGGGGAGAAACCTTTTTAGAGATAAATAGAGAACCTTTAAAGGATTATTCAAACGCTAAAAACGAAGAAAAGATTAAAAAATTAGAAAAAGAATTCGCACCTTTTGATCTATAGAGTGATTACATGTTCGAAGAAATAAAGAATCCGGAATCAGGAAAAAAATATCTTTACCCCATGAGAACCTATTTATTAACTTCAAAAAATTTTGATAGTAATATTATTACTTTGGACTGGGTAATGCCCATCTCAATAGATCCTCCACTCCTAGCTGTAGCAATTGGAGAGCAGAGACATACTCATGAAATATTAAAAAATTCAGATGATTTTGTAGTATCAGTTCCTACGAAAGATCTCATAGATGATGTATGGTATTCAGGAACCAAATCCGGTGCAGACTTTAATAAATTTGAAGAAACTAATCTTACAAGGAAAGAATCAATTAATGTAGATTCACCATCCATTAAAGAATGTATATCAAATATAGAGTGTGAAATAACTGATAGCGATCAATATGGTGACCATTTTCTTTATGTAGGAGAGATAGTTGGCGGAACATACAAGAAGGAATACTTCGAGGGTGATCTTTCCAAAGAGGAAGTTGATCCCGGTTTATTGATGCATTTATCAGGGGAGAAATTCGTTGAAGAGAATCTAAA
>CAYTEI010000050.1:10039-12205 GCA_964436705.1 uncultured Thermococci archaeon | reverse complement strand
CACTAATAAATAAATGAAGATGATCAGGTTCCAAATCCAGAGCTATAACTTCAAATTCTCGATCTTTACAAATTCTCCAGATCTCTCTTTTAATTCGTGTTTTTACTCCTCCTACAAGAACTTCCTTACGATACTTAGGCACAAAACCAAAGTGGTAATTCAAATCTGAAACCGAATGTGAGTTCCTACGCGACATATAGAAGTTAGTATCCCAACACTTGAATATCTTTCTAACCAGTATTACTATATGTCTGGTGAACTGGTAAGAACATTGAAGTTCATAGTAGATACAGAAGACTCGGAATTGCTTGACTGGTTAAGAAAAGAATTTCGAAATACTAGGAACCAGTACATAGAACATACGAAGGAGCTTGGCACCACCAACCGAAGAAAACTTGAAGAAAAAGAGGTGGAAACCAGTTTAATTCAGAACACCAGACAATGTGCAAGAGATAAAGCAAGAGAAGCTCTTAAATCATTCTTCAAACAGAAAAAACATAACGAAAATGCAAGTTATCCAGAACCGAAGGGGAGACCAATGGCTGCAAGACTCAACCACAGAGACGGATACACAGTAAACAAGGATCATACAGTAAGAATCTCCACAAGACCATACAAAACAGTGAAAGGAAGATTAAAAGGAAGCCCAAAAGACGAAAAACTTTTAGACAAAACACTAAACGGAGAATACAACTTCGGAACAGCAGAACTAACCAAACACGGAAACAACCACTACCTACACATAAACATAGAAAACGGCAAAAAACCAGAATACAACAAGGATGATAATCACACTTTCATAGGTGTAGACTTAAACGAATCCAACATTACTTTATCAGCCGTTAATGAGAGTGGAGAAGTGCTTGAAACACTACTACTCGAATACAAACAAATAAAATCAATCAAACACAAATACTTCACCATAAGAAAAAGAAAGCAGAAACACGGAAAAAAACTAATCCTCCATGACAAGGAAAAGAGAGTTATTAAAGATTTAGTGCATAAGATTTCAAGAATAGCAGTAGAATACAGTAAAAAGTTTGAGAATCCTGTTTTAGTGCTTGAAGACTTAACCAACATCCGAAATAACATGGAGTTCGGTAAGAAAAATAATCGTAGGTTGCACAACTGGAATTTTAAAAAATTAAAACATTATATTACTTACAAAGCAGAATGGAGTGGTGTTTACGTCCATGAGGTTAGTCCTGATTACACATCGCAAACGTGTCCCGTTTGCGGGGATCAGAACCCTAACTATAAGAATGGGCGTAGATTCAAATGCAGCTGCGGACACCAAGACCATAGGGATAGAAACGCATCTCTCAACATTGCCTTAAAAGCAATGAAAGAATTGTTAGATAGTAAGAATGTGCCATCTCTCAAGAACTTTCCAAGTTTTGAGAAGGTGAGATGGATGGTATCGGGCCTTGTGAACAGGCCGGCTGAGGACATTGCTAAAATGTCGTGTTCATCCTCAGGAAGCCCCACGGCTCAGCCGTGAGGGTAGTTCACATGGTTGAAGTTTTTAACCTTTTATCCGATGTTAGGGCCTCTTTCTTACTTATTTCTTGGAACTTAGGGGTTTTATCTGTGTTCATATTTGTACCATTGGAGTAGGAAGGTTGGTAGTACGAATACTGCTGCTATAAAGGCGAAGAGTATGCTTAGGGAACTGACTTGTCCGAATTGTGCTAATGGTGGTATTACTGCGAATGAAAGTATTCCAAATCCTACGATTGTTGTGGTGGCTGATCCGAATAATGCGTTGCCTGTGTGACTGGCGGAAACACATATTGCACATTCTGGTATTTTGATCTTTTGAGTATCCTCTAGGAATCTTTGGACTAAGTGTATGCTAAAGTCTATTCCTACACCAACTGTAATTGCAGCTATTGTTACCGTAACGGGATTAAGAGCGATATCTAAAAAGTACATAGTTCCAAAAGTCCATATTATTACAAATACTAATGGAGATATTGTTATAGCCCCTAATAATAGTCCTTTTCCCAAATAGTAGTATAGAAGAGTTAGGATTAGTAGTGCTACTGCAAATGTTAATCCTAAGGATTTTATTTGACCTTGATTTATTGAACTAAAAGTTGATTGGCTTACAATTGGTCCTCCGGTTACTATAACTCTATCTAAATCGATTCCATTTAATAAAGC
>CAYTEI010000050.1:0-10029 GCA_964436705.1 uncultured Thermococci archaeon | reverse complement strand
TTTTTTTTTTTTTTCTAGTATCCACTGGAATCCTAATTAATAATCTTTTAAACTCATTATCCTGTTTATTTAATACTCTCAAAGATTCTTCTTCGCTATTATTTAATAATAGGGAATAAACCTCATTTATCTCCGCGGATTCTACATCCTCATCGATTTTTCCATCATCATTTTTATCAATATTATTATACCAAAACTTTGCAAACTCTTGATCATAATTCGGTGATCCTTCATTGATTAGCATCATGGCATATTTATAAGGTGATTCTAGATCTCGTGCAGAAACTGCAAACTCACTTTTCATAGCCTTTTGTTGGACTTCAGGCAATCTCCTGAATAATTCTGGTTGAGTAATATCTCCCTCAGCTAGGATATATACTGTTTCTTCACTGAAATCAAAATCTTCTACTAACATATTAACATTTTCTGTAACCTTTTGATCCTCTGGTAAGAAGTCTCTAAAATCGTACTCTGCTTCTAGTTGAGCTGCACCGAAAATACCAACACTGGTAATTAAAAGTAGAATTATTATGACTCGAAATGGTGTTCGTGCAGCGATTGCTCCTAATCCTAATCCATTGTTTACGCATTCTGCATCTCTTTCGCAAAATTTTTCTGGTTCACCGATTTTACCCCAGAATTTATTACCTATCGTAGACTTTTTGTTTTGACCTTCATCTTTATTTGATTTCTTTTTTATTAATGTTTTGTTTTTTCGTTCCTTCCGCTTATCAATTATCGATTTTGCAGCTGGGAAAAATGTTAGCATGAGTATAAATGCACTTATTATCCCTATTGAACAAAGCATTCCGAATTCTTTAATAATAGAGATATTTGAGGTTAAATTACTTAGAAATCCGACTACAGTCGTTATCGTTGTCAAAAGAATAGCAAGACCAACAGTCGAACCTGATTTTGTAATCGCATTCACAACATTACTTCCAGACCTTAACTCCTGCCTATACCTAGAAGTATAATGAATACCGTAATCAATACCAAGCCCGATGACTAATAGAGGTACAGTTGTCATCATAGGATTTCCTAAACTAAAGTCCAGTAACGATCCTATTCCATAAACCCATACAACTGCCAAAATAAGAGCTATCAAATTAAGGACCGTATCAGTAATACTTCTATACATCACTGCAAGAACTACTATAACAAAAATAAGTGCTAAAGGCATTAGTATAGACATATTACGACCAGAGGCCTTACTAACTTCTTCATCAACTATAGCATCTCCAAGGATCCTGAATTCAACATCATTAGTCTCAACACCACCAGCAACCTTCCTAATATCCTTTTCCACGGATAATAACCGGTCATCATCTAAATCTTCCTCAACAAAAATACTCATCAACGATTTCTCAGCAACACCAGATCCTCTAGAATAGTCTTTAGAAAGTAAAAATGGCAACACATCCTCTAAGGGAAAGAAATCAGAAACAAATGGATCCTCATATAACTCTTCCAAGTCTGCAGATTGAAACTCTGTAAACTTAATCTTGATAGGAATATTATCTAATTTGAGAGATCCTCCATTCAAAACGATCTTCATTTCTTCGGGAGATAAATTGAAGGCTTTTTTAATTACCGCACTACGTATTTCACGAGGATTAAAACTATTTTCTTTTCCTTCTGCTTTCAATTCATTGAAATTTTCCATTGCTTGATCTATAAATATTGACTGGGAGATCAAACGAGCTGGATATGAAAATCCTTTAGGAGCTTGTGATTCGCTTACTAAAACATTATTAATATTATCATTTTTTCTAAGTCTTTTTTCTAATTTTATTTGTGAATTCAATGAATTTAAACTTAAAATGTTGTTAGAGATACTAATAACGTTAACCCTGTAGCTATTTGATCCGAATTCTTGATTGATCATGTTGTTAGCTTCTGCAACTTCTGTATCAGGTTGAAAATCACCTTCTCCGGCTTCCATGTCGACTTGTGAAGCAAAATATCCTAATACAATTGTTAAAAGTAAAATTATTGCAATAAATTTTTTTGAATGCTTTGAAACCTTATTTTCATACCTTCCGATAATATTCATGCACATCAAGCCATCGAAATAAATACTGTCTAAAAGATCAAACATTTCAAAACCATTTAAAACTTATGATAAATAGTAAATAGTTCTAAGTAAATAAAAAATAATTGGAGATTCTTAAAATAATAATATATAAATTAATCAAAATTAGTACAAATTAAGATGTATAATACAAATTTATTATACATATAATTATAAGTATTTATTGTAGAAAAGAATTTCTCGACAATATTTTGAATGGTCTCCAATACAGAAATTTATTCCATAAAAAAATTAGAAGAACCGTCTCAAAGATTTTTTAAACCCTACAAAATAAAATGAAACGATAGAAACCAGGAAGAAACTTGATTTTTCTCCTAAAAAATAAAGGATCGACCTTTGTCAGATAGTATAATTAAGAAATCATTTAATATTGTAATTTATCTAAACTCATCAAGGGGGTTTGCTCGGGGTGATACTACCAGTTCTTTCCATTCTAACAGGTTGTAGTTTTTTTTTCTGTGTTGGTTACAATGAGGGTTTTTAGAGATTTCAATTGCGTGGGGAAAATAGCAAATGAATAAGAATACTAAAGTTCAATCTTTAATGATCTCTTTTGATTGATTGTTTAATATGCTTGGCTATGTCATTCAATTCAAATATATAAGTTACGCTCCATATAAGCTACAGTTTGGATATGTTTAACTTGTAAGAATTATATGGGGGTACTGTGAAGGTTTGAGGTAAGGAAACCCCAAAGAGAAGAAGTGGGCTTTGTTTAATTTTTATCTTCTTTTATATCAAAGCAATAATTTTTCCATTCAATTTAAGTCCAGAATAATAGGCATAAAAATTCTTATAAAAACATTAGTCCTTATGGGAAGGTAAAATGTTTTTTGATTTATTTAAAGGATCTTATTGTTTCCATTAATTCTTCTTTTTTAAATGGTTTTTCTATAAAATCGTCAGCTCCTGCTTTGAAGGCTTTTTCTTTAGCTTCTTCATCCTGGAGTGCAGAGCACATGATTATTGTAGCTTCTTTATCTTCTTCTCTTACATCTTCAGCTATCTCAATACCATTATCTTCTCCAATTTCAATATCTAAAAGAATAACGTCTGGTTTATTATATTCAAAGGAATCATAGAACCCTGAGGCTGAACCAAACGTCCCAGCAAGGACTAACTCATTGTTCCTTTTTATCATGTATGACATAAGCTCTCTCAAGTACTCTTGATCATCGACGAGAAAAACACTCTGTACATCTTTTAGTCCTCTTACTTCTCTACTCTTAGTCCGGTTTTTGAATGCGTTCTCTATGATCTCCATTATTGTTTCAGGTTTCCTCAAATTTTCTTTTATTATATAATTCTCTGCACCAGTATTCAAAGCTCTTACAGCGGTTTCCTCTGATCCATGTGATGTAACCATTACAGTATGAGAATTATAGTTTCTTTCAATCTCCTCTAAAACTTTCAGTCCGTTAATATCAGGTAATTTATAATCTAAAAGTATTAAATCAAAGCTTTTTTCCTTTAGTTTTTTTATGCCTTCTTTGCCGTTTTTACTAAGAAGTAACTCGAAATTAATAGGAGAATTTCTTTCTAGTATCCTCTTTAGGATTTTTTGATGTTTTTCATTATCTTCTATGTAGAGTATATCTATCTTTTGATCAGTATTTCCGATAGATGTTACACCTTTTTGATCCATATTAAACTCCTTTGAGAGGATTAAACCAAATTTATGTCTTATATTCTGTTATGAAACCCTTAGCTAAAAATAGTATTCACTAGATACTAAAAGGTTTTTAGGGAGTTATGGATTTCAAGTTTTTTTATTTAGTTTCTCTAAAAGAGTTTTAAGTATTTAGAATTTCCATTGTCTATATATAGATTATTTATTTTTCTGTTAAATTTTTCCATTATTTTTTTAAGATTTTAGATTGTCTAAAAATGCTTTTCACTTTTTTTGGTAGTGCTTGAAAGTTCGATTTAGTACCAATGGAGAAAAAAATTGGGATGAGAAACTTACTTTTTTAAATAATAGAAGACAAAAAGGAGCTGGCTTCCCTTAAGAGATAAGTGACAAATAAATATATGATAAAAAGATGATCTTTCAATATAAAGTCCACTAAGGAGTCTTATTTTCTAGGCTTTTTTTAAGTGATTTTGTAGGCGAATATCGAACCTGGCGCCCCCATATTCGGAGTCTTGGACGTTAATATCTGCGTTGTTGTGTTCTGCTATTTGTTTGATCATGTAGTACCTTACTCCTCCGACTCCTGTTGTTCTCCCTGTGTAAGCCTCTCCTGAGAACATGTTTTTAACATCGTCGGGTAAGGTTCCTCCATCGTCATCAATTCTTATCAAAACATTTTCTTCTCCTATTGCTTCGATTTTAACCTTAGTACATTCGGAGATCTGAATTCTGGTCAGAAGAATTTGTGAAAAGATAATTTTTAACGAGTGATCCCCTTTCACTTTACCGATTTTTTCAGGAAATTTTCTTTCTATCTCAACTCCCTCTTCGTCAACGAAATCCGAGATATCATCAATGACTTGGTTGATAACTTTTATGATATTTTTCTGGCCCACTAGTTCGGTCTCATCAAGTTCATCAAGTTTCTTCTCCAAACTCAATATTTCATCTACGCCTTGAGCAGCTCTAATAGCCCTTCTCAGATATTCTCCTTTCTTTTCTGGAAGATTTGCTTCTTCTTCAAGGAGTTGATGATATCCCTGAATAGTCCAGTATTTACTTCTCAAATCTTGTCTGAGAAGAGTATGCAGAAATTCATTCTCTTTCAGTTCCTCTAATTCCGTGATATCATGGAAAAGAAGTAATCGTCCAACGACCTGTCCTCTATTATCTTTAATCGTATCGATTTTCACATCAAAACATCTCACATTGTCTCCTTCTGTCTCAATTCTAATTCTGGTTTCATTTCTCGACTTAATATCGTTTATAAATCCCTGATCATTTGAGAATATCTCTTCCGGTTTTCTTCCAACTAACCCAGCTGATCTTGTAGGTGAGAAATATTCCTCTACAGCCTCTTTAGCTGATTTATTAACGTCTAAAACTTTGTTCTCATTATCTAACACGATTATTGGATCTTCAATTTTATCAAATACTAATTCTCGGGCTAGAGGAATTAAATCCATGAACCGATATCTGGATAATGCCCAGGTGAAAGTAACTATGGTGAAAGGAAAAAGTAAAGGAGTAATATCTAATTTATTTAATGATACTAAATTAGATAAAAACACGGCATTTCCTATTATCGGGACAAGAATTCCAATTGAAAGAATTAGAGCTTGTATAAAGTAAACCATTTCTGTCTTTGCCAGATGCAATAAGATAATTAGAGCTCCTAATAAAAGTAGAGCATAGGAATAGGCAGAATGGATCCAGAACAGAATACCTGAAACGCCAACTCGGGTGAGGAATGGGCCTGCGTTCCTAGCTACCAATTTCGTAAAGAAAAGATGATGGAGATCGTTAGTCCAGATCATAAACAAGTTGAAGACAGGGATCAATGATAGAACGGTTATGCTACGTTTGGAAATCCATTTACCCCTACCTACATACTCCAAGGCAAAGAAAAACCATGCAAGAGGAATAATAATTATGCCTATGTACTTAAATTTGAACCAAAAAACTGAGGACGGCCAAATAGATGATAGTTGAAAAAGATAGGCGAAGCTCCATAGAGAACCATTGGCCATGAAAGCTACAAAAAGTTTGACTCTGGTTGAATCCTCCTGCATCCAGAGATATCCGCATAAAGATATTGGGAGAATACCTGAAAATAAAAGAAGGAAAACAACTTGGGTAACAGTCAAATTAACCATTTTTAATCAACTTACCATTCTCATTTTTGATTAAAAATAATTTTTTTCACATTATTTGGATATGCTTGTCCAATTAGTTCCCTTCAAAAATCTAACGTTCCTAATGATATCAATACCCGAAGAATTCTAACTCTAAGATCCATATTAAATACTATTCAAAAAAATAAGTCTTCTACACATAAATGTTTTACGATTTATTAGGTATTATTTTAGAAACTCTTAGATTTTGTGTAGTAACTACCATACTCAATTGGGACTAGGATCGGTTAATATAAGAGGTGAGGATGAACTATTCTTCGATAAAATCAAATAAAAACGTTGTAAGAGATTTTAAGAAAGCTTGTAAGGAAATCCAAAAAAAACAAGAGACGAGGATCGACTTATTTTTTTGGTTTTTTGGTTGTGTTTTTCTGGGGGTAAGGTTTATAAGTGTGTACATTATTGTACATTATAAGTGGATACAAACCCAAACACATTTAAAAAAATTATAGGAGGAAAAAACATGAAGAAAATAACAATACTCACATTAGGAATAGTTTTCACACTAATCGCCATACCAACAATAATGGCAAAAGGAGCAGAAGAAAACATACCAACCAACGCAAACGAAAACAGCGAGTTCAAAGAGGATGAAGGAACTCCAAGATCAAAGCCAGAACAAGCCCAAATAATAGCACAAAAAGGAAAACAAAACGCACCCAAAGAAATGGCACAAGAAAACGAAAATCTCGAAAACTCTAACGCTGGAAAAGAAGATGCACCTGGATTAAAGATGAAAGAAAATAAAGAAAAAACAGAAAACTCTAATCAAGGAAAAGGATTCGGAGATTACGTATCCAAAATAGCAAAATCCCAAATACCCAAAGCAATGAACCAAATAGACCTAAACTTCGGAGAAAAATTCATAAAACCATTCACTCCAGGCACGGAACAAGACCCAAAAACCAGCACAGTACAAAACAAAAAAACAACAACCCAAGAATGGTTCGTCGGATTAAACAATGAATACGCAGCACAAACCTACACATGGACATCAGAAGACCAAGATTGGAAAGAAAACGGGCACGAATACGTTATAATTTGGAGCAAAAACCAGATAAACGAAACAGAAAACCAAACAAAACACGAATTCACCACAGAAGACAGTTACCCACTAGATGGCAAATACACTGGATACTACTTCGATGTAACTAAGTTGAGCTAAAACAATATTTTAAAAGAATAAAACTAAAATCATTTTTATATTTTTTTATTTTAATACATTTATCTCTTCTATAGTAATTTATCAAAGGTAATAACTAATTTAGAGGTAAGCTCAGTAGAGATAATTTCTTTATTTAATGAAAAAATTTTTGGGTAAATTTATATAATTACTATCTTTAGGTTGATTGTGATTTATTTTTGTGTATTTGGATCTGAGATTTTTACGGGATCCAAAGAATTAAATAAAATTAATGCAAATTTTTGTTAAATCCTTAAGGCCGCTGATAATAAAAAAGATCCAACACAATGGATATATAAATTTTTCTAGAGGTGAAACTATTTTTGATGGTCGAATATTCTGTCCAAGTTGCGGAGAAGAAATAAAAGATATAAAAAAGATCTCAGATGCTGGTTACGACCAATTGAAAGGAAAAAAACACGCAGTAAAATTCCAATGTACAAAATGTGAAGACAAACGACAAATATTCGTATACGGAGACGAAGTAGACGCAGTCAGAGAACAACATAACCTCGAAAAAGAATAATCAAACAAAATTTTTTAGATCTTTTCATTCCTTTTATCCTCTAATATGATGATTTAGAGTAATTTTTTCTTATAATCTAACTCTAAAATTTTATTTACTTTAACAATTTGTAAATTATATTTCTTCTTGCTAAAGGGACCTAGAATTGAGTCCTTAGCGAAAATCATAAAAAATGCAAAAGGAAAAACTGAAGCAATTAAAATAATTCGCAGCATTTTTAGACTTCCAATTAAAATTCCCTCCGTTGTACCACATAATATCATATCCAAAGATTTTAGTATTCTTTTCCCAAAGGCAAACGCGTTGAGATTAGTAATAATCCACTATCTATCTGTTCGGCCTAGGTTCGCTCCTTTAATTATAGGAGGGAAGATTGATCCGACCTTCGGAGTTTTCTTTTAGGTTAATGCTATGGGATTATTCTTTAAGTAGGTGGTTGGCTAAATATTTAGAGAGGCTTACTAAAGTCAGGACCGGGGGTGATCCAGGTGCTTCTGGTAGAACGCTTGCATCTGAAACGTAAAGCCCGTTGATCTCTGTTTCCAAGTTCTTATCAACTATTTCCCCGATTCTCGCGGTTCCTCCAGGATGAGCTCCTCGAACTGGACTCATAAATATTGAGTCAGGATCACATCCTGCTTGTATTAATATTTCTTTGGAGATTTCGATTCCTTGATCTAGTTTTTCTTGGTCTGTATCTGTGACGGGTTTTTTGATGTTTCCGTTGATATTTACTTTTCCTGATGATTCGTCTTTTATCTTAGTCATCATCCCCATAATTTTATCTCTACGAAATGCGTGTAGTTTTTTTAGGATTGGTAAGAAGAGTAACATATCTAGTTTTGTATTGAGATACGGAGACAGTATGAACCCTTTATCGTCGTGGAATTCATTGATACATGTAGCCATCCCAATTTCATTTTCCATTCCACCATCATCTATCAATCCATATGTATTAACCAGAAGGTCACCAAAGAGATCCGATCCAGCCTCTTGGATTCCGGATTTTTGAAGGATCCTGGGAGTTCCTAATCCGCCTGCACATAGGATCACATTTTTAGCTTTGAGTTCCGAGGTTTTAGATCCTTTAAGGAACCTTAGGCCTTCTACTTGGCCATTTGTGTGCAGTATTTTGTCTACTGTAGCTTCTGTAATGAGGTTTATATCTTCTCTTTGGGCTTCTCCTAGAGGATCTAAGGCTGTCCATTTGGCACCATATTGGCATCCGTAAACACAGTTTCCGCAACCTCTGCATTTGTCAAAATCTACGAACTTTGGCATGGGATCTACATTGTATCCTAATTCCTCTGAAGCTTTTCTTAGTTTAGTGGTTCTCTTACCCATACATTCTTCTGGTACTGGTTGGATTCCAAGTTCTTCTTCTGCTTCTTTAAAATTATTCTCTAAACTTATGCCGAGTTCATTCATTTTTTCTTGGAGTGCTCTTACCCCGTTTCCTACTGTAACCATGGATGATCCTCCGACCATTATTGTTCTAAGTATGCCTACACCTTCATCTGATTTTTCTCCAGGGGATAAGCTCCACGGGGAGCCTGAATAGAATGAAACAGCTTTTCTACCGTTTCCTAGTTCACGGTAGTTCCCTTTCTCTAGGATGGTAACGTCTTTTCCCTGTTGCGCTAATTCTTTAGCGATCGTAGTTCCGCCAACCCCTGCACCCACTACAGCAAACTCTGTTTTCATAATTAATTCCATAACCCTCTTTATTCCTAAGAACATAAAAAAATAAGTACATAACTGTACTAAAGAATTGATTATAAGTAGAACCAAATCAACAAAAAATAAACCAACAATTCACCAAATAAGTATTATATAAGTAAAATAAAAAAACTAATAATAGTTTCAAAGACTCAACCCTACCAAAGGATAATTAACATTACATATCAAGAAAACAAAAAACAACCAAAAACCAATTCCCACAAACTAAACTTCAATAACCAAAATCAAAAATTCCTTAAAATCCAAAACTGACAATCCTCCGAAAACTCCTTAACCAAGTCATCCTCGTTAAATCTATCAGACCTTAGAAAATTATCAATTATTCTCCAGTCCGTTTTACTTATCTGGTTTTTCATCTCCTTTTTCGTTGGTATGTGAATATATAGTTCATTATCCGAATAATCTGGGTTAAGTAATTTATCGCCAAAATCATGAAGACGGGGATCCCTCTGATCAGTTCTCCACTTATTCTTCTGTTCTTTCCAAAACCCATCATAAACATTATTAATTCCTCTTTCATAAGTAGTGAATATCAAGTACCCTCCTTTCTTTACGACTCTATAAATTTCTTTTAATGTTTTCAATCTATCTTCTTTTTTAGGGATATGCATTAACCCATTAAAAGAGAACAAGGCATTATCAAAAGAATTATTATCA
>CAYTEI010000049.1:0-12476 GCA_964436705.1 uncultured Thermococci archaeon | reverse complement strand
ATGGAAGCCCCCTCTTCCTCACGAACGAATGTGAGTAAGGTAGGGGTCACTTCACTTTGAGATTTCATTGGAAAAAAAAAATGATTCTCCTAGGAAATAAACTGGCGGGATTAGATATTATTAATATTTCTAGTTAATCCGTAAACTTATTAACTTTTATTTCTTAATTTTATAGAGGATGTATTATGTCAAATAAAGAAAAAATTAGGGCCACGGATAAGATCCCAGATCCTATTGGTCCATATAGTCAAGGGATTAGAGTGGAGAATCCAGGGACAATGATATTTGTTTCAGGTCAGATCCCTAATGATCCGAAAACTGGTCAGATAAAAGGCGGTATAAAAGATCAAACCATGAGAGCCCTAAAGAATGTTGAAGCAGTTCTAGAAGAAAGTGGCGCAACTTTTGATGATGTAGTAAAGGTGATAGTTCAGTTGAATGATATGGAAGACTATGAACCAATGAATGAAGTTTACTCTGAGTTCTTTGATGAACCAAAACCAGTAAGAACATGTTCTACTGGATTAAATTTAGCGAATGGTTCAAGAATAGAAATTTACGCAATAGCAATAAAGTAAAATTATATCATATACTAAATATATAAAAATTATTCAGCGGATAATTTAGAAGTATATATTTATAATACAATGTTATAAGAGTAAATATTTGGAGGAATGTATATGTCTGATGATGAATTGGTTGTACTTTGGACTAGTGGCGATAAAGAGTTAGCGGAGAACATGGTTTTCATGTATACTTTGAATTCTGCAAAAAATGGTTGGTGGGATGAAATTAAATTCGTTATTTGGGGTCCTTCTTCTGAATTACTTAGTAGTGACAAAGATCTTCAAAATAAGATCAAGGAAATGGGAAAGGAAGATATTGATTTAAAGGCTTGTAAAGCTTGTGCTGAAAGATATGGAGTAACTAGGGATCTAGAAAGTTTAGGGATAGAAGTTAAGTATATGGGTGAGCCTTTAACCAATTATATAAAAAATGGAAATAAAAATGTGATAACTTTCTAACTTTTCTTTTCTTTGTTTTTGGACTTTTTGAGATGTAATATAAATTGAGTCTGATTTTCTGGAGTTGTTTCCATTTCAATTTCTGTATCCAACATATCAATTATTCTCTTGATCATATAAAATCTTAGCCCTCCAAAACCAGTTGTTTCTCCAGAATAACCGCTTTTTAGTATTTTTTCTTTTGTTTCCGGCAAGATTATTCTAGTGCCAGCCTTTGTTTTTATTAAGATTTCTTGATCTTTTTCTAAGGTTTGAATCTTGATTTGCTCACATTCTTTATCTTCAATTCCGAGTTTAATCAGATTGATAAGCAGTTCTCTAAGCAAAGAAGTTCCTAGGACATTTGATTCATGATTTCGTTCATATTTTATTGTTTTTTCTGTATCTATCTTCTTGATTTCGTTTCTCTGTTCCTTTATGACTTCTTTAATCTCTTGATTAAGATCGATTTGGTATGGTTCTTCAACTTCTGTTTCTCGGAGTTTTTGAACTCTATTAATGAGATCTATTTGTTTCAATCCGCTTTCCAATCCTTTTTTTACATATTTTGAGCATTGTTCTGTTAATTCACAATCTCTAAGTAATTGTAAGTAACCAGTTGTTAATTGGGCCTTAGTTTGTATATCCTGCCGTAGCATAGAATTAACGAATTCTCGTTCTCTTTCAGCTTTTTTCGTATCTGTTATATCTTTAGCCATACTTATAATCAGTTTTTTACCACTAGGAAGCTTACCTAGTGGGGCAGAGCTAAAGTACCAATTTCTCTTTTCTCCTTCTTTGGTTTCGATAGTAAATTCGCCCTCATCAACTCTTTCATACCTTTCAAATAATTCTTTAATTTCTTTTTTTACTCTTTCACCTTCTTCATCGTAGGCTTTACTGATCCAGTCGTAAATAGTAGGTATATCATCGTGTGAATAACCAGAGATATCTTCCCAGGCTTCATTAATCCTAATAACTTCTCCATCTTCATCAATAATCATCATAGGGAAAGGAGATTTATTAATGGCATTGTTTAACCTTTTTTCTCTTTCTTTAAGCTCTTTCTTTGCTTCCTTCCTTTTAGTTATATCAACAATGCTAAGATAGGCTCTTTCATAAGTCTTAGAATACTTATCAGGTATACTAATGTGTAATAATTCATATTTCTTTTCATCATCGAAAGTTTTGACCATCGATTCATTCTCGATATCTGTTTCTCCTTCTGCTATTTTAAGGAGTTCTTCCCTAAAAGCATCATAAGCGTCATCAGTAAACATTTCTTCTCGATTATTAATTATCTTTTCTTTAGATTTACATCCATAATAATCTAAAGCAGTTTTATTAACATCAATTACACGTACTTTTCTCGCTATTCTCTTTACTTCATCTGGATTATCTTGTAAATATTTTTCTAAGGAGTCCACTTCTCTTTTTAGATTTTCTAAATATGATTTGACTTCTGAGAAATCTTCTTCCCAAACAACGACAGGAGAATTTTCAAATAAAGATTTATATCTATCCCTGCTATCTTTTAGCTCCTTTTCAACTTCTTTTCTATCGGAGATATCCTCATAAGAAGCAATTATGTATTCTTCCTCGTTTATTGTAATGGGGATTGATGATATGGATACGGGAATTTCACTATTTTTACCCTTTCTAACAGTTTCAAATTTCTGAAATCCTTTTTTGGCTTTGTTTTTGAGTTTATAGGCTTCATCTAACAATCTATTGGGGGCTAAAATATCATTAATATTTTTGTCTTTTATTTCTTCTTCCTTATATTCGAATAACTCTTCAAATCTTGAATTAAGATTAATAATATTATCATCAGAATCAACAATAACTAAGGCATTTGGTGATCGATCAAAGAATTTTCTAAATCTTGTTTCACTCTCTATTAATTTTTTATCAGTCTCAATTTTATTAATAGCGTAGGCAAGATCATTAGAAATTTCTTCCAAAAGTTTTACATCTTCATCATCGATATTTCGGTCCGTCGAAAAACATATGGATAAGATCCCCAAAACCTTGCCATCATATGTCATCGGAACTGTTACAATAGAATGTGTTTCTTCTGACAAGAAGCAATCCCAAGAATAATTCTCAGGTTCCAAGTTCTTTATAGGCTCTTTATTTTTTATTGCTTTTTTGAAGATTTCTGGAACTTTTTCACTATTTAAATCAGCTTTCCAGTTTCTATCCTCATGCACTCCTGAATTTGAAAATAGATCTATCTTATTATCATCGATAAAAAATATTGAAGTATTAAGATAACCTCTGGATTCATTTAAAATCTCTGTGGCTTTGTTCATTAAATGATCTAAATTATCGGCCTTTGTAATTAATTGATTGATATCCCTAATTGATCTCAGTAAATTATTAAGATTCTTTATTTTCTCTTCCGATTTCTTCTGCTCCGTGACATCCTCTATAGTATTAACAACTTTATCTATATCTCCGTATTCGTCGAATATAGGTGAAGAATTTATTTTAAGATATTTCACTTCACCATTGGGATCTCTTATAGCATGTTTTATATCATAGACTGTTTTTTTCTTCCTTTTAACTTGTTTAAATGGTAATTTCTCATCGGGAAATACTTTACCTTCGTAATCAGTAATTTCCCAATCAGGATCATTATAAGTTCTATCAGTTATTTGATCTCTCTCGAGCCCAAGTATTTTTTCAGCTTCAGTATTGGCAAAAGTTATTTCTCCATTGGGATTGAGAACAGTGATACCAATTGGGCTAGTCTCAGCTAGTTTTTTAAAACGATTTTTTTCCTTTTTTAACTTCTTTTTAGCTTTAACTCTATCAGTAATATCATAAAAAACAGTAGCAAATTCTTTTTCACTGATGGTGAATATGGAAATCAAGAAGTGCTTATCTAGAGGTTCATAATATCTTTCAAACGTTTTTGATTCATTTGACTCAATTACTTCCTGATAGGTGTCAAGATAGGGGGGTATATTGGGCCTATAGATATTGGAAGCTAAGGCTCCGGAGGCAAAATCTTTTTTAATTCCAATAATTTCCTCAAACTTAGGGTTTACATCTTTAATTCTGTAATCTATTGCCTCTCCTGATTCATCATATATCATTTCGTGGGTTGCGACTCCAGAATTCATGTTAATAAACAAAGAATGATATTTTTCCTTAGATCTTTTCAATTCTTCTCTGATTGTTATTTTTTCTTTGACATGAACAAGGTCATTTGTTATTTCTTCAAGTAATTCGAGTTCTTCGTTTTTGATCTTTTTTCTGGATCTTATTATTAGATGACCAAGGTCTATTCCGTTTTTAATCGGTATTATAACAGTTTCGATTTCAGGTTTATCGTTTAGGGTTTTGATGCCTTCGTTCTCCTCAATAATATTTAAGATCTTATTTTTTGTTTCTCCAGATATTTCATCGAGTTCCGGTTGTTCTTGTTTATTGTCTCTTCGGATTATGGATACTTTTTCATAGTCTCTTGTTTTGTTTAATATTTTTTTTGTTTGATTTATTATTGTGTTAATGTCTTTTTTCTTACTTATAAGCTGTTTAATATCTTTAATGGACTTTAATAAGCTATTAATATGTTTTAATCTTTTTTCCATATCTTTTCTTTCACCGATATCAATTATTATACCTTCTAAAATCGTTTTACCATTTACATCTACCCCAGATCCTTGTTCCCAAACCCATCTCACCTTATTATTCGCCGTTCGTATTCTATAGGAAACTCTGAATTTTTCTCCCCTGTCCAAAGCTTTATCAATCTCATTTCGTACATATTCACGATCTTCAGGGTGAACTATCTCATTATATGATAAATTTTTGTTATTTAGAAGATCATTAGATTCATAACCGGTTAAATCTTTAACTCCATCACTTAAAAATTTCATAGTCCAATCTTCATCGTTAAGACAACGATAAGCTAAACCAGGAATATTATTAGTTAATCTTACTAATTCATTCCTTCTATGTTCTCTAATTTTCTCTTTTCTATTATAATGAACTTCTTTTATTATACCATTGGCGAGAACTTCTAACTCTGTTTCTAGATCATCCTCTCTGTGTATATATCTGTCAGCTCCATTATCAAAAGCTTTTTTCGCAGATTCTTTTCTTTTTTCCCCAGTAAAAAAGATAAAAGGAATATTATAAACATTTTTTGCCTTTTTAAGAAGATCTAATCCGGATAAATCAGGTATTACGTACTCTGAAACAATAATATCAAGATCTTTGCTTAATTTTTTTATGGCCTTTTCTCCGGAATCGACAGTTTTAACATTAAATTCATCATTTTCTTGCTCTAAAAACGATTTTATCTTTTCCATACTATTAGGATCATTATCTACCAGTAATATATTAAGATCCGATAAGTTTGGATTAGAAAATTCCATGATATACCTCGGTTAGATAAAAGAGGACAATTTTCATTAATTACTATAATAGAATTATATTGTTATAAAAGTTACTATTCCCTTTAACATTTTAAAACGAATCAATAATCTGGAAAATATTTGGCAATTATACAATAAATTTTTGGAGTGTCCTATATATTTGGATCTTCCTTCTTAGTGCTGCCTTAAGGAATGAAATTATGATTTGGAATTATATTTCTAGAATTTTCTTTTTAGGTTTACGATAAATTTTGTTCCTCCAAGATCTGAATCTTGTATCTTTATTTCTCCATTATATTCTTTGATTAGTTTTGTTATTATGTAAGATCTTACTCCGCCGATTCCGGTAGTTTTTCCTGTGTAGGATTCTTTGAATAATTCGGATTTCTCTTCTTTATTTAATGGCCTACCATCGTCTTCTATTATTATTGATACCTTTTCATCTTCCTTATGGGATTCCGTTATTCTAATTTTGTTAGTGTTGCCTTTAAATGTTCTTAACTTTATTAGATTAGAAAAAAGTACCCCTAAGTTGTTATTAGCTAGAACCTTTGAGTTCTCATCTTTTTTGATGTGCTTTATATTTATTTTTCCTCCATATTCCTTAACTTGGTCTTTGACATTGTGAATTACCTCATCAAGTTTCTTTGTAAGGTTTTTAGTTCCTAAATTCTCTTTATTTGATCTATTAAAGCTTCTTATTTGATCTATTAGATCTATAGAAATTTTTAGATTCTTCAAACCCTTACTGTGGTTTTCCATGTCTTCAGATCCTAGTTGACTTTCATCTATTGTGGATAAATATCCTTGAGCTAATTGAGTCTTACTCCTAAGGTCTTGACTAATTATTGTATCCAGAAACTCTTCTGATCTTTTAGTCTTTCTATAAGAAATATTAATACGTCCAATCAGACTACTGATCACACAAAATAATATGGAAAAAATCGTTAAATTCAATAAGGATATCCCTATTACCTCAAAAAACAGATCACCATAATAAAGAATAGATAATACTAAGAGACTTCCGGAAGACAAAAATAATGGAATTATATTCCATTTCCGAAAATAAAAACTGCTAGTAATCACTAATGGGATAAACAATAAGAACAAGGGAAATCCAGAACTAGAAACATCGGCTAGAAAATAAATCAATAGATCAAATCCTAAGAAAAACAAAATCGTAAAAATAACTTTTCTCTGAAGATCTACTTCCCTAAACCAATTAAGATCTGATAGGTCAATCATAACATCAAATAGTATACACTTAAGGTATAAAGTCTTTCCAGGGATAATCAACAGATCTATATCATCTTTAAAAAAAGAGAAGTATTAGATAGATTAACTTTAGCGAGAGCTTAGAAAGTTTGAGTTTTAATTCCAATGTATTCTAAGAATTTTCTTAAGTCTTTTGTTGGAGTATAGGTAACTATTTGATGATTACCTGGTATTTTCTCAACGAATTTACCAGGATCGTTTATCGAGATCTCTAATTGAGTTCTACACATTTCCTCCTCAGAGCCAGAATCTATAATTTTGCCCTCTGCTAGAAATCCGTTTTTAAGCTCCTTATCGAGACTAAAAACAGTAACTTTCTTATCTTGAATTTCTCCTCTGATTCCAACACCTGAATTGGTTTCATAGTGTGTCATTAATGAATAGTTGTCTGTCATAGTTAATGGAATTGTGCAATGAGCTAATTTTATACTCCTTTTCTTTGTGTTGTATTCAGCAATATTGCCCATGTACGTTGGTTTTTTTGAAACTTTACGTCCGATGATCATTCCTAGCAATGATCTGATGTCTCCTTCGCATCCAGCAATTATTCCTTCATCGTTGAGAAGGCTTAGTGATAGGCAGAAGGTAGTTCCAATATCAGAGATAAGGTCAATGCATCTGATAGTAAAGGCATTTAGTTTTTTATCTTTTATCATCTTTTTCAGAGCTAAATAGGTTTCTAATGCATCTTCGACATCATCTTTTTCTACAGTACTGTTAGAGGCGTTCTTTATTATTTCTTCAACATCTTTACTTGGATTTGTATCAGAATCATCTAATTCAAAGTTTTCAATTTTTTTTAGTAATTTATCGGTGTTGATTTCTGTGAGTTGGATTCCAAAGTCTTTTAATCTTTTAGTCTCGGATTCACTAGCTACTAACCAGGAGGAAGAACCACCAATGGTTCCGATGGATCCTTTAATTTCATTTCGTAGTTTTTCTAATTCTTTACTGGGAATTTGGTTCTCTAAATTACCTTCATTTCTATGGTGTATTCTACATGGTATTTTTCCTCTTAGGTATTCTCTGGCTTCAATCGCTGATGGTAGGGAATTACTTTTGGGATTTGTGTAAATTATGACGGGAGTATCTAGATCTTCAAATCTTTTAATTAGTAATTCGGTTCCACCAGTTAAAGTAAATAAGATAAATAGGTCTACATCTAGATCATGAATATTTTCTGGTTTAGAAATGGTTCCTCCTTTAATTATTCTATGATCTAGTTGTTCAACATCGGATAAATATTTTCTTTTCTTATCTTCAGACTTTTTGTTCATAATAGGAGATTTTAGGAAAAATGTACCGATTTTCATAAATTCACCATCCAAGAACTAAATTAAAGTACTTTTAAGATTTTTCATTAAGTTTTCTGTTAATAAAATAGCCAGTCAAAATACTAGGAGATGATTAGAAATGAAACCTAAAACACATCACTGAATGAGAATAGTAACGGGGTTTTTACTAAAAATCTTTAGGTATGAATATTTGGTTTTTTAAGATGTATAGATTATATTTGTGAGATCTAGAATAGATTAAGATATAGAAAGCTTGTAAACTACCCCTACCTAACTCGCTCAAGTTATCACTCTCGCTTCGTGAGGAAGGGGACTTCTCGGTTATAAGTTAAATATAAAAGTAGAAAGAAGTTTGTGTTCTACATTTTTTTGAATCCTAGGTAGAATCCTGCTGCGAATGCTCCTCCGAATGGTGATATTGATATTAGTGTTTGGGCGAGGTTTGAGGCGTTTGGTATTGTGTTTTCTACTGTGCTTTGTAGGGCGGCTTCGTTTATGGTGATTATTTGTCTTTGTTGTAGGTATACTAGGCTTCCTAGGTAGATTCCTATGAATGCTATTGCTATTTTGAAGATTAGTTTTGCTGCGTATCCGAGTATAAATCCTATTATTCCACCAGCCCCCATGTCGGGGATTAAATTAGCCATTCCTTCTACCATATTATCAGCTACCTTTCTTATGAGATGATTTTGAGTTTTAATTTTGGATTTCATTTGTTTTGGGTTTTGATTCAGTTTTTGATAGACCGCTTAATATGTACAATCGTGTACATCCTTTTATAGTTTATGATCCAAAATAAAACACCAAAGAAAATAATAAAAATCCCCAAACTAAAATATCGTTATAAAAAATACTTAATAAAACAATTAATTAATATTCCAAAGATAATCCTTTTATTCTCTCTACACTACTCTTAGCCAGAATACTAGTAGGATTAACAAAATCTACATCAGTTTCTTTCAACACCAAAGGTAACTCAGTACAACCAGCCACAATAATCTCCGCACCATCATCCAAAAGCTCTGAAGAAACCTCCTTAACAAGCCTAGTAGGATCCTCCTTTTTTCCCGCCTTGATACCATAAGTAATCTTCATCTCTTTTTCCTGATTCTTTGTAGTAAAAATTTCTATACCTCTAGGCTCTAATTCATCATGATAAATTCTAGTTTTGATAGTTCCACTCGTAGCTAAAAGACCCACCTTATCAAATCCCTTGCTCTCTAAGAAAGATCCGGTTTCCTCTATCATACTAATAATAGGTATACTAACCGAATCATTAATTTCGTTATAAAAATAGTGAAAAGTGTTACAGGGAACAGAAATATAATTAGCCCCCATTTTCTCTAGTCTTTCAGCATTTCGCTTCAGTCTAGGAACTGGATCTTCACCTTCTTCCAGAATTGCCTTAGTTCTGTCCGGAACCTTAGGATCATTAACCACAACCATTTCTATATGATCCTGATCCCTATCTACTGGTGTAAAATCAATTACTTCACTCATAAAGTCTACCGTTGCCTCAGGCCCCATCCCACCGAGAACCCCAAGAATACCCTCATTCATACTACCAATTTCTTATTCTTCAGCTTCCCATATCTTAGTTTCGTATTCATCTCCGTCAATATTCACTATGTACTCTTTCTTAGTTTCATCTCTTCTAGTTTTGATGGGTAGATCATCAGATGTGAACTCTGCTTCTGCTTCACCTTTAAGGAATTTGAGTCCAGCTTCTGGATAGATTGTGTAAGTTAGAACATCTTCTTCTTTCTTTAATAATCCTAACTCCTCTAACTTTTCCTTATTCTTTTGGAACTGGGGTTCTAAATAATTCGCAGGCCGATCTTCTATAATTTTTTCCTCCCAATTATCTCCCAAAGCTTTTCTCTTAACTTCTTTATCTATCTCTCCGGGTGGGTTTCCGTACATTCCTTTTATATATTCTTTAACCTGTTGTGAGATCTGTTTATATCTTTCACCAAGCTTCACATTCATTGTGGCTTGTGTTCCTACGATTTGTGAGGCTGGGGTTACTAATGGCGGATAACCTAATTCTGCCCTTACCTTTGGAACCTCTTCAAGCACCTCGAAATACTGATCTTCTATTCCTGCTTGTTCTAGTTGTGAAACAAGATTAGAAAGCATTCCTCCTGGTATTTTGTGTGTTAGGACTGTGGGGTCTGTGATCATTGCTTCTTCTCTGTGCATATGCTTATAATCATTCCAAAGATCCATAAAGTCCTTCCTTATTTCCATTAGTAGGTCCCAGTCGTATCCTGTGTCGTGTGGTGTTTCTTTTAGGCTTGAAACTATGCTTTCGGTTGGTGGGTGGCTGGTTCCGTTTGCTAGGGGTGAGAAAACGGTGTCGAGCATGTCTACTCCTGCGTCTAGTGCTTTTTGGAATGCCATTAGAGCCATTCCGCTTGTTGTGTGGCTATGAAGATCGATGGGGATCTCAATCCCTTTTTCTTTGGATTCTTTCACAATTTGATGGGCTTTGCTAGGAGTTATTACTCCGGCCATATCTTTAATACAGAGTGAATCTGCTCCCATTTCTTCGAGTTTTTTGAATTTTTCTGCGTAGGTTTCTGGGCTGTGGACTGGGCTTTCGGTGTAGCATAGTGCTCCTTGAACCTCAGCACCTTCTTTTTTTGCGGTTTTGATAGGGGTTTTCATATTTCTTAGATCATTTAGTGCGTCGAATACTCTGAATATGTCGATTCCGTTTTTGTGGGCTAGTTTGATGAATTTTTTTACTATGTCGTCTGGGTGGTTTTTGTAGGCTACTATGTTCATTGCTCTTTCTAGCATCATTAGTTTGGTGTTTGGCATTTGTTGTTTGAAGGTTTTTAGTCGTTTCCAGGGGTCTTCGTTTAGGTATCGGATGCATGCGTCGTATGTGGCTCCTCCCCAGACTTCTGTGGCGTGGAAGCCTACTTTATCTATTTTTTTCATGATTGGCTTCATGTCTTCTGTTCTTACTCTTGTTGCGAGTTTTGATTGGTGTCCATCTCTAAAGGTCAGGTCTATAAGATCAACCATCTTTATTCTTCTCCTTTAGAAATTCTTCTAATTTGTTTAAAGCCTCATTTATGTTATCTAAAGAATTTGCGTAGGATAGTCTTATGTGTCCTTCACCTTTTTCTCCGAAGGCTCTTCCATGGGTTACTGCTACTCCTTTCTCCTTAAGAAGATCGAGAGCTAATTCTTTGGATTTCATATCAATATCGTATTCTGGGAAAACGTAAAAAGCACCATCAGGAGCTTCAATACTAATATTTTCCATGCCACGAAGTTTTTTAATAACTTTTTCTCTTCTTCCCTCAAATTCCTTCGCTAATTTTTCTGGATCAATATCTTTTAGAGCTTTTACTGCTCCTTTCTGGGCGAATGATGTTGGGCAGGAAACTGAGTGTTGTTGAATTTTTAGAATTTCCTCCATGATCTTTTCTGGTCCTTCCATATATCCTAGTCTCCATCCAGTCATGGAATAAGATTTAGAAAACCCATTAACAGTTAGGACATTATCATAATCAGAGGCTGGACTATAATGTGTTCCTTTGTAGATCAGGTTTTCGTATATTTCGTCTGATAGAAGAATTGCATTATACTCTTCTGCAATCTCGGCTAGTGCCTTAAGGTCTGATTTTTTCCAGACTTTTCCCGTTGGGTTGTTAGGAGAATTTGCAAATATTATATTTACTTTGCTATCTATTCTTTCTTTTACCTGTTCTGGTTTCATCATAAATTCATCATTGGTTGGTATTGGGATTGGTTTGGCCTCGGCTGATTTGATCATTTGTTTGTAGGATACCCAGGCTGGATCTGGTATGATGGCTTTATCTTCTGAGTTAAGAAGGGCTTGACAGGCTAAGTAAAGACTGAATTTTGCTCCAGGAGTAACTATTATGTTTTCAGGATTGGTGTCAATATTATTATCTTCCTTGAATTTTTTTGTTATTTGTTTTCTTAGTTCCGGTATACCTTTACTGGATGTGTATTTAGTTTTTCCGTTGTCCAGTGCTTTTTTGGCTTTATTTTTTATTTCTTTTGGTGTGTCCATGTCTGGTTCCCCTACTGCCAGCGATATAACTTCTTTTCCTGATTCTTGTATTTCTTTGGCTAGATCTGAGATTTCTAAAGTAGCGGACGGGTCTAATTTTGAACATCTATTTGAAATTGGATATTTATTCATAGAATTCCTCCACCCTTATTTATCAATATTACGAATTCCTTATTAATAACCTTTGGGTAAGTGAAAATTCTTCAATAAATTATGTGGTTAGTAGTAATTTTTCTAGAATATATGAGGAAAAAGGGAAGATAAAAAATTGAATTTATGTAGTTGTTTTTCTAGCTTCGGTTTCAGCTTCTTCTCCAGCCCAGACTCCGGAAGTTAACTGAATTATAAAATCAGAGTAGCACCAAAACCGAAATCAGGAAAGTTATTCAAATAGTGAATTTAAAAAGAATAATTCATTCAACTTTTTCTAGTTATCCGTTTCTTCTATAATGAC
>CAYTEI010000048.1:0-12679 GCA_964436705.1 uncultured Thermococci archaeon | reverse complement strand
ATATCAGCCCAAATATATTATTGGCAGGAACTCTATTAGTTTTCTTATCTGGAGAATCAATGTTCACTTTCGCTATGAAAGCTATAATCCCTTATGATCCTATTTGGCATAATAAAGATGAGGATAATAAAGTTCAGAGAAGAATTAAGAGTATCACGTTAATAGGTTTTGGACTTACTATTTCGACCACGATCTTCACTATACTCATGTATCTTGGCATCCTTCCAGGATCTAATCTTCCTCTACCTCTATATGTTGCTATTCCTATTACTCCATTAGCCGTTCCAGGAGCTTATAGTTATTATGAAGAGAGAAAAGTGAAAAAGAGAGATAAAAATTATCCTAGTTTCTTAAGAGCTCTTGGATCCTCCGAGACTATAAAGCAGGGAACTGCGGTTGATGCTTTAGAAGATCTTAGAAAGAAGGATTTCGGAGAAATAACAGAGAATGTTAGAAATTTGTACAAGAGATTAAATACTCGAATTAGTAGACAGAACTCATGGGAAGTCTTTACAACTGAATGTGGAAGTTATTTGGTTCAAAGGTTTAGTGAGATGTATATTGATGGTAGAATGAAGGGTTCGAATGCTGAAAGAATCGGAGATATAATTGGTGATAATTTTGAAAAGATATTAAGAGCTAGAGAGAAACGAGGTAGAAAAGCTATTTCCTTGATCGGTACGATTTATGGTGTTACCGCTTCAGTTTCATTTGCATTTTACGTTGGATTAGAAATGATAAAGATGATGATCAATATTATAGGAAATATAGGTATCCCAGGGTCTTCACAGCAAATTCTTAGTTTATCAGGGTATAATATGACCATAGCAACATTTATGATTACTGTAATAATATTGATTAATGCTACTATTGCCTCCATTTTGATAAAAATTTCTGATGGTGGAAGTTATTTCGGATCTTTACTTCATTTTGTTGGTCTAACGTGGATAGGTGTAGTTTCGAATATAATAGCTTCAAGATTGTTTGCTAGTTTAATACCTGCAATGCCAGGTGCCTAATTATCTTTTAGTTGATTCCATATTTGTTATTCCTGTGGAAATTATGTGAGCACTTCTTAATGGTTCGGGTATATCTCCTCTAGTTGAAGAAATCTTAATTATTTTTTCTGCATCCTTGTTAGATATCCCGGAAGCTTGAAAATATATTTTACCTTCTAAATTTCCCTCAAATATTCTGCCTGTATTTTTAATTAGTTCAAAACGTTTTTCCCAGTCCTCAAGATTCTTCAAAGCATTTTTAATTGAATTTATATCAGGATATTGCTCCATAAAAATTATTACCGGAAGTTGAGTTTCATCGTAAATTTTATCGATATCGAGAATATTAAACCCTGCCACAGTTATCCCGTTAGACATTACCAATCTTAAATCCTCGTACTTTGAGTTTTTGATCATTTTAATTGTTTTTTCGGTGGCATCCCATCCATCCACCGTAATATCCGTGCTTATTACTCCGTCCAACCACTTCCCTCCTCTATATATTGTTCCAACTAATAGGGTTTCTGAATCTTCTCTAGAGAATGATCCGTCATCAAGACCTAAAATCCTAATTTCATCTTTAATTTTATTGAATTCTTCCTTTTCTGTCATAATAACACTTTAAAAGTGAACTTATCTGAACTTGAATGAACTAACTTACATATAATACTTAACAATAACTTTTTTAATAACATTTTTTATAGTCTGTTTGGTGGGAAAGTGGATTTTATTCAGTGGATCGCAAATAATCAAACGATCTTTATTGTAATCGGATCTATCGTAGTTTTCTGGTCCATAATATATACATTATTCGGAGATAAGGAAGAAAAAGAAAATGAAGGACAAGAATTAATAAAAAAAGAATTTAAAGTAGAAAAAGAAAGGAAAGAGATAGAAGAAGAAAAAAAAGAGGAAGAGTTAGAAGAAGGATTAGTAGTTGATTTCTTAGTAGCCATGTACCGAACAAAAAAATTAATAGGATTCATAGAATCATTAACTAATAAAGCAAAAAGATTTTGGAACATCTATTTCACAGCCGGGATCTTCGTAGGGATCGGAGGTATGTTCTACGTTTTCTACTTCTTAGCGAAAAACGCCATAAATGTAGTCTCAGCAGACGGAGGAACAGGACAAGGAGTCCAATTAATAATCCCAGGAATAACAACTCCACTCGCTGCAGGACTAATAGGAATAATGACAGTAATGTTCGCACATGAATTATCACACGGAATAGCCGCAAGAACTGATAAACTCAACCTGAAATCAGTAGGACTAATGCTATTAGTAGTAATACCAGGAGCATTCGTAGAACCTAATGAAAAAGAACTAAAAAAATCAAGATTACTAACCAGATTAAAAGTCTATGCAGCAGGATCATTTACTAACATAGTAATCGGATTGATAATATCAATGTTGTTACTTCCCGTAATATCGCCAGTACTAGCACAACCAAATGGCATCCAGATCAGCGGAACGATCCAAGGAGAAGGAGCAGAAGGAATACTGCAATCTAATGATGTAATAGTTGGCCTAAATGGAGAAGAAACCCTTACATACCAAAAATTCCAAGAAGTAATGTCAAACACCGAACCAGGAGAAGAAATATCCGTAACAGTTCGAAGAGACGGAGAATTAATCGAAGAAAGTATTTTATTAGGCGAAAATCCTAACGCAGAAGGAGGATTTCTAGGAGTTGGACTAGGTGGTAATCCGCAAAAATATGAAGAAAAATTCCCATTAGCAATTAACATACTAATAATACTTAACTGGATGGGCTTACTAAACTTAGGAATTGGGCTAATGAATCTCTTCCCATTACTACCATTAGACGGTGGAAAAATAGTGCAAGACATACTAAAAGAATACACAAACGATAAAACATCTAAAATAGTAACTTACGCTCTATCCGTAATAGGACTAGGGCTAATACTGCTCAATATCTTCCCAGGGATCTAATCCATCCCTCTCTCAATCTTTTAAGAAATAAAAAAAGAATAAAAACTTTATTCTATTATTTCCTTTAATGCTTCAAAATCATCTTCTAGGGTTTCAATCTTTGATCTTTGATATAGGGCGACAGCCGGATGATACATCGGCATAATCTTCATGCCACCAAATAAAGTACTAACCTCAAATTTCTGTCCATGAATATTACTTATCTTCTTTCCCGACCCTAGATTATACTTATCAAGAATATATTCCATAGAAAACCTACCCAGCGGGGTTAAAACCTCTGGTTTTAGAAGATCAATTTGTTTATCAAGATACGGGGAACAAGCCTCAATTTCTTCATCAGTAGGATCTCTATTCTCTGGCGGTCTATGCTTCACAATATTAGAAATATATACATCTTCCCTCTCTAAACCTATTCCTTCCAAAAGTTCATCTAGTATACCGCCCGCACGTCCTACGAAGGGTTCTCCTTGTTTATCTTCATTTTTTCCTGGAGCTTCGCCAATGAATACTATTTTTGAATTATAGTTTCCAGATCCAGGTACTGCATTTTTAGCATCTTTATATAGATCACATTTGGTACATTCATGTATTTTTTTCTCAATTTTTTCCATATTAGTCACTCTAACACCTTTTTATCTTTTATTTGTTCAAGAACATTACTCCTTATCTCTTGAGCATCTGGAAGGTCTTTGATTATTTCACCATCGTCAATAACCTTTTCTAACAGAGGTTCGTAACGACAATTACATTTATCATTAGGATTCTCATCATTAAGTGTTATGATCCGGTTCTCACAGTCACATTTAGATGAATTGATTTTTTCCCATACTTGCTTTTTTCCACTATATTTACCTCTTTTTGCTGAATACTTATTATCAACTGTTACTAGATCTAATGCGAAATCAACTGATGGTGCAGTGCTAATTGAAGAACCCACACCAAATGAATTTGCCAAATGATTATATTTTCTAAGATCTTCTTCTCCTAATCCTCCTGATAAGAATATTGAGACATCATCATAACCTCGTATTTTCAGTTCCCATTTTACTTCTTCTATGATCTCTTGGAAGTTTCCTCTTCTTGATGATGGAGTATCCAATCTAATTCCGTCAAGATTTTCTACTGTCTCAGCAGCACGGACTGCTTCATCTTTTTCATCAGAGTATGTATCAACTAATACTACTCTTGGAACATCTTCAGAGATTATCTCATCGAAATCTTCCCATGCTTCTTCTTGATCGCCTGTTAAAATTATTAAGGCATGTGGGATTGTTCCCACTGGATCTTCATTAATCATTTCAGCCCCAAGTTTTCCTGAAACACCATCACATCCACCGATAAATGCTGATCGATCTATCATTGGTACAATTGCCGGATGAACATGTCTAATTCCAAAACTATAAACCGGTTTAAAATCTGCTGAAATTTTACATCTAGCAGCACTTGTTGTAACTCCAGTTGATTGGCTTAATAGGCCTAGTAGAGCTGTTTCATGGGCTCCAAAATCTTTATATTTCCCTTCAATTCTAATTACCGGTTCATTTGGATAAAAAACCGATCCTTCACTTTGAGCGTAGACATCAACGGGCTCGTCTTCAAGTAGATTTATTGCCTCTTCAATACCTGAGAGGACTGCCCAGCCCCAATCTTTCGGGAAAGAACCAACAGTTACTTCTGCAACAACCTTTCTATCTATATCTTTTTCTTCAACTATCTTTTTAGTACGATCAAAGTAAATATCAGTTACTTCACCATCTTTAATTTCTTTAGAATTCGCTATATAGAACATCTTATTACCTCAAACAATTTGATCATAATCAAATGGAATTTCAACATCTTCTCCTTCTTCAACTTTATGTAGTTCTTTTCTATAAGCTTCTAATAGTAAATTTTCTTGTCCTATATATTTGGCGGCAGTTGTTATCTCCTTAGATCGAAGGTTTTTTAATTTATCCTCAAAATCTTTATCTCTTAATAAGTGATGATCAACAATAATCCTGGCATTAGTTTGAGACTTGATTCTATTTATATTTCGGATTCCCGATTCTATCACTGATTTTTCAACCTTGAAACCCTCTAGATAAGTTGGTGGTCCCGCGATCACTAGGTAATCTGGGTCTTCGTTGACAATCCATTCTAAAGCTTCTTCAGTTGCGGGTCCTTGAACATCGGAAGCATGTACAAAAGTTTCATCATTGTAGTTAATAGAACACATAACTACGTAACCCAATTTAGTATCTTCAACTCCATGAAAAACAGGAGAAGAAAACTTTATTAGAGTATCTCCATATTTGAAACTTTTATCATCGTTATATTTGATTTTTACATTGTCTAAATTTTCTAGAAATTCTTCAAATTTGTAATTTCGCTTTTTCTGACTGTAATTAATATTGTTCTCAGGACTCTTAACGAGAAGATCCTTACCAGAATAAATATCCTGATCAGTAATAAAATGATCAAAATGATAATGAGAAACAGTTAATACATCAGAACGGTTTGCATGTTCAACTATCCTATTTTCCAATGCATCTAATCTTATATTCTCAATATCTGCTGGAGGTAATCCATACCTTTTCGGGCCTAAAGAGGCGCCTGGATCAATTGTGATGGAAATATCTGTCTCAATGAATGTCGACATAGACCTTACACCAAGACTCTCAAACGCCAAAGGTTTAATCTCCATAATAAACCGCCATAAATATTAAAACGATACTCATTCATGAATATGATCCAAGATTTTAATAATACTGGTTTTTATTTCAAGAACCTAGCTCCTCTAAAATCAATTCTTGATTCTATAGGTCCGAAAATAGGATCATATCTTTCTAAAACAGATTTAACATCTTGAATTTCATCCTCTTGGACAAAGCCGAAAACGCTTTTCCCAAGCATGATCATAGAAGGAGGTATAGACATAACTTCATCTAATTCTAATAGTAAATCCAAAATAAAATCATCTAAAAACCCCATTTCATTAGAAAACTCTCTTGAATTATTCATCAAGCTTTTAATATTGGGATTACTAACTATTCTATCAATTCTTTCAGTTGCAACTTTTTTTAATTCCTCACTTTGGTCTTTATCACCTATAATATCGGAAGTATCCAAATTACCAAAAGAAGCTGAAACTATTTTCCATTCCTCATCAGCAATAATATTATCCACCCATCCGTAACCCGGGCCTCCCTCTCTCCTACGGATCTCTACACCACCAACTAATTGAGGGTAAACATCACCTAAGCCTCCTTCCAGCTGCACTTCTTTTCGATGAGCGATCTTCCCAGCCTCATGCATTGTTTTTCCACAAATTTTACCTAAACACAGTGCTGTACCTAAAGCACCAGCACCACTAGCCCCATAACCAGATCCATGAGGGATCTGGAACTCCTGTTCTACTTTTATGCCAGACCCAATATCTTCTAAAAACTCTTTTGCGACTTCGTATGATATTTTTGATTCATCCTTACCTACTTCTTCTCCGTTCTGAAAGATCTTGATCCTGTTTTCATCAATGGTTTCTCCAGTAACTTCATATCCATGTGAAATTGAAACACCTGCCCCACGACTTCCTGTTTTAAGTAAATTATTTTTTCTTATTGGGTAGAAAATGGAGGTAATATGTCCGGGAACGAAAACTTTCATCGAGAATACCTCATATCTTAAAGATTAGAAAAAAAGATTAAAAGACCTTAATATCTTTTTTAATAACTCTATTCGTTATATCATCGATATTCTCAAGCTTTCTAGCTGTAATAGCTCTAATATCTTCATCGATTTTTTCTAAATTATCAGCTGATGCATTTATATCAAGCATTAAAGGATCTCTTATAGACCTTCCTATTTGACCTAGGGTTCTAACCCTCACAGAGTCTATACTTGGTAATTCGGCATTTATTGATTTTGCTAAATCCATTGAGAACACATTATAGAGTTTTCCTACATGGGCCTTAGGATTTTTTCCCGCTGATGCCTCTAAAGACATTGGTCTATTAGGAGTTATTAAGCCATTTACTCTATTTCCACGGCCGACTGAACCATCATCTCCTGCCTCAGCACTTGTTCCAGTTACAGTAATGTAATAAAGGTCATTTTCATATTCATCCGCATTATTAACGTAAACTTCAATATTCCTATCGGTATATTCAGAAGCTATTTCTCTTACTTCTTCTTCCATCTTTTGAACTACATTTACATATTCGTCAGAACTTTCAAGGTATCTATCTATCATTGCAATGGCTACGGTAACTTTTATATTATTATTTCTTCTAAGCCCCATAACTTTTACATCTTCACCAACGTACGGATGCTTTTTCTTGAACTCTGGTGAATTCAAGTGATTTTCTACTTCTTTCACTATTGTTTCTGTTTCTGATAATGGAGCATAGCCTACTCCAAAAGAAGTGTCATTAGATAGGATATCATCTTCATTATATAATCCTGTAAGATCTTGTGATCCTTTTTGTATCTTACAATCAATTTCTACGTGATCTTCCGGATCAAGATTACTCACTGTTTTATCTAAATAATTCTTAGCCGTTCTCTTTGCTATCTTATGTGTATTAATGTTTTTTTCTTCGATTTCATCAATTGCTCTTCCTGACAGTAAAACGTACATGGGTTTGTTGATTTCTCCTCCGCCAAATTCAGGATCGGATCTTCCTCCTACTATCTGAATTTGGTCAGTGTTATGGTGAAGGATTTTATCGAATTTTTCTATATATTCTTTCGATAGGGCTCTGCTTATAGACTCCCCAATTCCATCTGAGAGTGAGTCTGGATGCCCTATTCCTTTTCTTTCTACTAATTCAACTTTTCTTTTTTCTATGGGTTTTGTATAAATTTCGTCGATATCAATGTTTAAAGAATTTGGATTCATTTCTATCACTCTTTATTCGTCATTGAAAAACTTTATATATTTTTTGGAATAATTATTACTGTCGGGAATAATATGATTTCGTCCGAATTAAAGACAATCAAAATAGAGGAAATCAAAAAAGCCAGAAAAGAACTTGACCTAACACAAGCCCAACTAGCAGATTTATCAGGACTCTCACAGTCTTACCTAGCTAAGTTAGAAAATGAAAAAGTAGATCCTCGAGCTTCCACCCTAAATAAAATCATAAAAACATTACAGAAACAAGAAAGCCGTGAAATCAAGGCAAAAGATGTAATGACAACCCCCCTAATATCGGTTGATCCCTATGATAAAGTTCAAAAAGCAATTAAAAAATTTAAAGAAAACAATATTTCTCAAATGCCCGTAATTAGAAATGAAAAGATAAAAGGCGGAATCACTGAGAAAGAACTAGTAAAAAATTCTTTTAATCAGTCTATATCAGAAAAAAACGTTCGAGATTTGATGAGAGACCCTCTCCCAATGATCTCTAAAAACGAAAGCATAAATAATGCAAAAAACCTATTAAAAAAAGAAATAGGAATTATAGTTGTTTCAGAGAATAAACCAGTTGGTATAATAACTAGAACAGATATCCTTTCTAATAATAAATAATACGGAAAACTAAATTATCAGTTAACTAGAGTTATGTAAAATTCTGAAATCAATGAAATCCCCACGTTTTAGTTAGTTTTAAAAAGAAGAGATAAGAATCTTCATTATGAAAGAAGATCCATTCTCCATTATACCGGATAACTATAAAAAAAGTGTAAGACAAATAAGATCCTTCCCCGAAGAAGGAAAAGAACAAGAAGAGTATGAAAAGAATTCAAAAAGATTTATTGAAAAGATCAACGAAGCAAATAGAGTATTGATCGTTGGAACAGGACGGCAGGAAGAAATAGCTGATTTCATTACAAGAATACTTAAAGCAAGTGGAAAAAACGTGAGATGTTCTAAAGACCCTTCTTATCCACAAGAATATAGATCTGATGATTTAGTAATAGCTCTTTCTTCCAGTGGATCAACAGGTAGGACTCTTCACTTTACAGAACCAGCCTATAAAGGGATTGGGGACTCAACCCCTGTTATAGGAATAACTACGAATCCAGACTCGCCTTTAGGGAGGATATCAGAAAAAACTGGTGGTTTCACTATTAAAATTCCCGGTAAAAGTAAAAACACTTCATCCGCCCAGTACCAGAAGCGCCAATTTCTTGGAGAGCATGATCCACTAAGCCTTTCAGGAACCTCCGGAGAACTCTACACTTTGGAGTTCATGTTAGATTCTATAGGAAGTGCTGTAACTAAAGAACCTGTAATGAAATATCATAAACAGTTATGGGAAAAAGTTGAAAATTTTGAACCCGATATTTCAAAACTGCGTGAATTATATAGCTTCCTACCTGAAATGATTGATTATTCCAGAGGTAAAATGAATTCAGGAAAGATAATTATCGGAGGACTTGGATTATCGGGAGTTATTTCAAGATTTTTTACCATTAGATTATCTCACTGTGCTTCTAATGAGAAAGAGCGTAGAGTTTATTACTATAAGGATAAAGGTGTAACTTCGATGAAGAAGGGAGACCTAACCTTAATAATTTCAGGATCTGGTCAAGAATTCTGGTCAAACGCAGTTAAGAATATTGATGGCAAGATCGTGTCTCTTACCGGCTTACCCGATAATCCTCTATCCAAAGAATCCGATCTAAATTTAAGGGTTAAAGGAAGAGAGAAAACATACAAGGATCCTTACAAAGTTGAGAACGCTCCAAGAAACCCTGCTAAAGCACTTTTTGAATTAAGGACATTATTCCTTAATGAAAATATTATTTATTCTCTGGTTAAGGCCGATGATATCCCTATAAAAGACGTTGAAAGCAAGCATCCAGATCTTACCTAATTTTACTTCTATTTTTTATTTTCTTATAAATTTATCAAATTAGTATTTTTAGTGCGCCAAAATTTCTTCATTTTTCTTCTGACGATCTATTCTCTTATAAAAGTTCCAAAAGGATTTAAAATACGAAAATCTTATTGAGACTGTGAGATAGAATGGTAGATATGTCGATCCTAGCAGAGTCAATAGCTCTCGTTCTACTTTTAGGAGGATCAGCTTTTTTTTCAAGCTCGGAAACAGCTTTATTTCGGCTTAGTAAGCACCGTATCCACCAATTAATTGATGAGGGTACGAAAAATGCACGAAATGTAAAAAATCTTAAAGACGATCCGAATAAAATGCTAATAACTATCCTTATAGGAAATAATCTTGTTAATATAGCTGCCTCGTCAATAGCGACAAAATTAGCCATTGATATATTTGGAAATGCTGGAGTAGGGATAGCAACTGGTGTAATGACTTTCTTAATACTACTATTTGGAGAGATTACACCAAAATCCTACGCAGTTGAAAATACTGAAAAACATAGTCTTAAAGTTGCAGTTCCAATTAGCATCCTATCCAAAATTCTATATCCATTAATATATATATTAAATCTATTCTCGAAACTTCTATACAGAATAATTGGTGGTAGATTAGCAGAATCAGAACCCTATATAACAGAAGAAGAAATAAAAAGCATGGTTAAGGTAGGGGAAAAAGAAGGTGTGGTAGAAGAAGATGAAAAAGAAATGATTCAATCTATTTTCAAATTTAGCGATACAATAGTTAAGGAAGAGATGGTTCCCCGAGTAGATATGGTATGCCTTTCGATCGACTCCAAAGACCAAGAGGCAATGAAGATAGCACGAGAAACAGGTTATTCACGAATACCAGTATATAAAGATAAGATAGATAATATAGAAGGTATACTTTACACTAAGGATCTTTTAATGGCTCTTAAACATGAAGATGAAGAAGACGTAGACCTCAAAGATCTTATGAGATCCCCAATCTTTGTTCCAGAAACAAAGAAAATCGATGAATTGCTTAAAGTACTTCAAAGAGAGCGAACCCACATGGCAATAGTAATAGATGAATTTGGCGGGGTTGAAGGGCTAATTACACTAGAAGATGTATTAGAAGAAATAGTTGGGGAAATCTTCGATGAATACGATGAAGAAGTAGAGCCCATAGAAAAGATAGAGAAAGAAAAATTCCTAGTCGATGCAAGAATGAACGTAGATGATGTAAATGAAGAACTAAAAATAGACATACCTGAAAAAGAATACGAAACCATCAGCGAATTCGTACTAAGCCAAGTAGGAAGAACCGCAGAAGAAGGAGACATAGTAGAACATAAAGATGTTAAAATTAAAATCGAATCAGTTAAAAATCATCAAATCTTAAAAGTTAAAATCAAAGTACCTAAAGAACATCAAAAATCTATAGAAGAATAAGGTGTTAAGATGCGAGAAGGAAAAACAGATGGACATATAGAAGTAATTACTGGCCCAATGTTTTCTGGAAAAACTGAAGAACTAATAAGACGATTAAGAAGAGAAAAAATTGGAGGAGGGAAAACAGTAACTTTCAAACCCGAAAAAGATGACCGATACGGGGAAGAATCTCATCTTTTCTCCCATAACGATCGTAAATTTAAAGCTAAACTTGTCAAATCAGATAATAAAGAATCTATTCTTAAGGCAAAGGAAAAAGCCTTAGAAGAAGAACCCGATGTAATAGCCTTTGATGAAGCTAACTTCTGGCATGAGGCCTTGATCGATATCTGTGATGATTTAGCTCATAAAAATGGTAAAAGAGTTATAGTTGCTGGGCTTGACTTAGATTTTAGAGGTGAACCATTCAGTCCTATTCCTGAAATCCTTTCTTTAGCAGAATTTATCAGTAAAGAGACTGCAAGATGTGTTAAGTGTGGAAGGCCAGCTAGATGGACTCAAAGATTAATAGATGGAGATCCTGCTCCCTACGATGACGAGTTAATAGTTGTTGGATCTAACGAAAGATACGAGGCAAGATGCAGTGATTGTTATGAAAGACCTAAAAAAGAATGAGAGGTGCTTCAGATAAAGGAAAAGAGTAAAATAAAGGCAAGAAAGGAAATGGAAGAAGATTTGGTTCCTTTTAATGATCAAATTTTTAATTGCTTGATTTGTGGTGAATGTTGTCATCAGAGGTTTGTACCGCTTAGTGAAAACGATATTAATAGGATAACTGAGGAACTTGATCGTGAGGATTTTATTCTTTATTTTCCGAACATTGATAGATATGTAATGGATAGAAGAGTTTGGGATAGTGCTTGTTATTTTCTTGATGATGTTGAATGCAGGATCCATGAGATAAGACCGCTTGTTTGTAGACTTTATCCGCTAGCCCTCTTTCAAGAACCGATAAATCCAGAAGATAAAGAGAAAAGTAAGATCATATTAAAAAATGGTGATGAGTCGTATCTTTATATTGATAAATCCTGCCCTGGAGTAGGTAAGGGTGAGAAGTTTGATATGGATAGGATAAGGGATCTATGTACTAAAATCAAAAAGGAAATGGATAAGACGGATGCTCCAGGTACTATTCCATTGGGTTTTAGATCCTAAATTCTTGAGAATTCATTTAGTAATTTTTCTTGTATTTCTCTTATTTCTTTTGGTGATAGTTCATATACTCTTTTTTCAGAGTAGGGAAGATCATCTCTTAAATTCTTTATTTTTTCCTCTTCTATACTTAATTCATGAGAAGAGTCTAGAATAGAGTTTCTAAGTTTCTTTTTTTTATGTTGATAGATAGCTCGAACAAGATCATTATTTAAGGTTATTGGATTTTTTTTCGGTTCGAAGACCACTAAACAAGCATTTACATTAGGTTTTGGTATAAAGGAATCCTTTCTTATTTCTCTTAAAATATTTATGTGGAAAAGTGACTGTGTTTTAA
>CAYTEI010000047.1:2547-13112 GCA_964436705.1 uncultured Thermococci archaeon | reverse complement strand
TACATCTATGAAACATGTGGTGGTAGTAGATGAAGACATTGATGTATATGACAGAGAGGAAGTAGAATGGGCAATTGCTACAAGATTCCAAGCTGACAAAGACTTGATAAAAATTGAGAACGCAAGAGGTAGCTCTCTAGATCCTTCAAAAAATGGAAGCACATCAAAACTGGGATTTGACGCTACTAAACCTTTAAACGCTGGTGAAGAATACGAAAGGAGGATATGAATCTTAAATTATATATTTTAAATCAGTTTAATAATTTATTAATGATTTTTACTTCTGTATTTCTCTTTTATTATCTACTAAAATGATTTTTAAAATCTAAGCTTACTTATCGGACACTCCTATTGTTTGATTATTATAAGAGTTATCTATAATACAATGAATTATTTAAAAAACCTAATAAGAATATATTAGATAACTAAACCTTAATCAAATAACCCCTCAAATTATTTAAATCTAAAATGTGATGATTTTATAGAGGACACACCAATGAGAAAAGGACATTTTATTATTGTATTAATGATTCTTATTTCTCTAGCTTTTAGTGGATTTCATGGATTAGTAAAAGCTGATGGAAGTGATGCTTGGTATTATGATGGTGGGGATGCGAGAGTTTGGGCAGATCCAGTAACTTTTCCGTCTCCTTATGGAGGGCATCAACGTCATGATGGAGGACTAGATGATATGTTTCATTGGGAATTTGAATATAGAGTAGAACCGGGAAATAAAATAAGAATGTTCGAGATCGATGGTGCGGAACTAGTCGATGCTAGATCAGGAATAACTATTAATCATTATCGATTCCAGTATGGAGTGGGGGATGTAGAGGATTCTGAAGGATTTAAGTGGGAATTTAGCGTTGGTTTATCCGGTGAGGATAGAATTTTATCCTAATGTAGATGTCTCAAGTATACATTTAGAGTATGGTTGGCATTATCAAGATAGGGGGATCTGAAAGTGAAGAAAAAAACATTAATTCTCATAATACTAATTGGTATATTGATTTTACCAGCAATTCAGGCTATAACAAGTTCAAATGCGCCAAATAAGGATGAAATAGCTAACAGTTTAAAGAATCTAGAATCTAAAAACTTTGAATACACTGAAAAAGCTCATATAGTTAGTAAAGGACCTTCAAATATTACTTCCGACACCTATGTCTACTTCGAGAAACAAAATAATAACTACGTATTTAAACAGATCTATAAAGCTAGAAACTCGACAGAATCTAACAGATATACAGAAGAAACACATATAATAATAGAAAATAATGAATTAAAAGAAGGGTATATGATAATTAACAGTACTAAGTACCTATTAACTAAAGAAGAAGAACTGGAAGAATTAAATAAAGAACTAAATATTGAATTATCCGAAGAAAAGATTTTAAAGGAAGTAAGGACCTTTAATAAGTTGGGCTCATTAAGGAAGCAAATAAAAGACTTAGATTTAGAATTAAAATCAACACTAGAAAAACAAACATCTGTTAATAAAGATCAATACTTAATTACTGGAAAGAGGAAAATCAATACCAATGAGACAGAGGAATGGAAAATAAAAGTTACTGAAAACATATATCCAATGAATATAACTAAAAATATATCATTGAACTCAAAAATAGAAGTAAGAATTCAAAGATTATCTTAAAGATCTATATTTTTTCTTTATCTCTCATCTCTCCGGAAAGTATGTGAGCTTTTCTTATAGGTCTGGGGCTTTTATAATTACAATATTTTTTAACCTGTTCTAATGAAGTTTTATAGTCTATTCTATGCCCTGGAGAAACGTAAATTGGATTTTTAGCTCTTTCACTACTTAGATAGGCGTATCCAATTCTCCGATTTTGTTCAAGGATCTCTGTTATAGGATCCTCATGACTAACTTCTTCGCTCATTTCACCATATAAGAGGTTCTTGGCTACTCCAATGGTTGAGATTTTACTTTCTACTCCAAGGTGGCAGGCTTGTCCTATTCCTTTTGGGTGTATGGTCCCGTTTCCATCCACTAAGATTACATCTGGTTTGATTTTAGATTTCTTTATTGTGTTCATAAATGGCGGTAATTCTCTAAAGGCTAGATATGTCGTAATATAAGGAAATTTTACTTCTTCTGAATGTTTTACTATGTGTTCTTCTTGGGTTTGTTCGTCTATTACGAAGAGTACCACGTATACTTTTCCGTTTTTATAAGAAGCATCTATCCCTCCTATGTATCTTAGTTCGTCAAAATCATTTTCCAATCGTATTTTTTCTTTCGCTTTAAGTTGTTCTTTTCTAAGTTTTTTTAGAGGATATTCGGTTTTGAAGTCTTTATATAGTTTTTCTTTGAAATTGATTACCTTGTTATTTTTTATTTTGATTCCTTCTTTTCTTAGTAATTCTTTTTTCTTTTGTTTTCCTTTTGCGTAACCCCCTATTTCTCCATTTGATCTTATTACTCGGTGGCAGGGTGTTTCTATTGGGTTGGGATTTTGGTTTAGAAGAGTTCCAACGGCCCTGGCTGCTCTTTTATCGCCTAGAGATTCTGCGAGGCATCCATAAGTAGTAATTTTGCCTTTAGGAATTTGATCCACTATTGAATAGAAATTCGGTCGAAAAGAGTTTATATCCATTGCTTCTGGCATATTAATTGCCTTCTTGAAGATCGTTGATATTTTGATTAATTTTTTGTAGTTTTGTAGGATTTAACCAACTAATTTCTTTGATATGATCGTTTTGAGTTCTTATTCTTTCTTGTATCATTTTTGTAACTTCTTCAATAGATTTATTAGTTGTATTGATTTCTATAATCCTTTTTGAATCTTTTCTGTTTAAAGCCTGATTGATACAAACACCCATTAACTCTGCTTCCACATTTTCTCTTACTTTCTGAACTGGATATTCGCTGATATTTTTCTTCCTACGTTCTTTCAATCTTTCTAATAATTTCAATGGTTCCAATCTAAGAACAATAACAAGATCAGTAGTATCAACGAGATGGGATAAGTGACCATCAATGATAGTTTTGTTATGAATTACCTCATTTATTTCATTATTGATCTCCTCTAAATCCACAATTTTAGATGCATCCTTAACCCCATCATATAGTTTTTTATCAGAAACAAGCTTTTTAATGCTTAAATAATTATAATTAAGGTCATTTGTTAATTTCTTTGAAATAGTGGTCTTCCCTACCCCAGGGGTTCCTGTAATACCTATGATACTCTCCATTTTATCATCTCTTTGAATAAATCTTCAATCAAAAATTGATCTTCCTGAATATATTTGGAAAGAGTAGGATAAATAAATGATCCCATGTTTCAAATTGATTTTAACAATATACTTTGTTTAAAATAATGGAATATATACAAGAGAAAGTCCAAAAGAAGGTATCAAAATACGAGTAATTAAATCTAAAATATAATTACTCGTTTACATATATCTGTTGAAAGTTCAACCCCTAACAATGGTCTTTAATACCTCAAATCCTACTAAAAACCGGTGATGTTTTGCCGGGAATAGATGAGTATCTACTTCCAGATGAAATAGTAAATTTTGAGGGAGAAGAAAAGGTGATGTATGATGAATCCGGATCTGAAAAAAAGGATTCAAAATACGTTGAAAAAGAATATGAGGTCTATGTAACAAATAAAAGAATAATGCTGTACCGACAAGAAGGCTGGGTGTTTAAAGACGAAACAGCCATAGTTGAAGAATTCAATAATATTAAATCTTTAACGTATGAAGGCTCTGAATCCGATGATGGGAACGCTATTCTAAATATAGAATCGAAAACCAATCAATTCTTCTTGAAGGGCCCATCAAAAGAGATAAAAAACATAAAACATATTATAGAGCAAATAACTCATTAAATCTTTTTGAGAGATATCCTTCTTGAAACCCGATCGTATTTTATTATCTTTTACCTAAGTATTATACGGTTGTTATGTCTCATTTATTCGATCCCATAGAAATTAATGGGTTATCACTGGAAAATAAAATTGTAATGCCACCTATGGCTCGTGATAAATCCACAAAGAATGGAAAACCTAAAAAAGAACTTATAGATTACTACGAAAAAAGAGCTTCTGGTGTAGGCCTCGTAATAGTTGAACACGCATACGTAGAAAAAAGAGGTAAACTCAGCAAAAACCAACTTGGAATCCATAAAGATGAACTGATTCCTGAACTAGAAAAAATCGTAGAAACAATTCACGAAAAGAACAGCCCAACAATTCTTCAATTAAACCATGCAGGAGCTGTTGCAAAGAAAGAGATAATAGGAAAAAGACCTTTAGCCCCTTCAAGAGTTAATTACACAGAAGAAATACCGAAAATTCTGGAATTAAAAGAGATCCAACAAATAAAAGAATCTTTCGTCCAAGCGGCAGAAAGAGCGGAAAAAGCAGGATTCGATGGGATTGAAGTACATGGAGCCCATGGATTTTTGCTAAACCAATTTATGTCCCCTATCACTAATAACAGGATGGATGTATATGGTGGAAACCAAGAAAACCGAATAAGGCTCCCACTTCAAATAGTAAGAGAAATTAAAGATAAAAACTCTGATTTAGATTTATTCTTTAGACTGGGAGCAGATGACAGAAGACCAGGCGGTATAGATAGAGAAAAAGGTAAGTATATTGCTTCTAAACTAGAAAATGCAGGTGTTGATGTTCTTGACATCTCTGGTGGCCTTTGCGGATCTAATCCTAAGGATCTCTCAAACAAACAAGGCTTCTTCGTACCCCTAGCTTCTGAAATGAAAAAAGTAGTTAAGATCCCTGTTATAGGAGTCGGAGGGATAACTAATCCTGAATACGCAGAGGATGTTATCAAATCTGGAAAGGTGGATCTCGTAGCAATTGGGAGAGAATTAATACGAAATCCTAACTGGTCAGAGAAGGCCAAAAAATCACTTTCGAAAGAATGATAATATGATCCTAATAAAGAATGTGGAAATATACTCCCCAGAAGATTTGGGGAAGAAAGATATACTTATTGGAAATAATAAAATAATGAAAATAGCGGATAACATTTCTTTTAAATCAATGGGCCAGTTAGATGGTAAAACCATTGATGGGGAAGGAAAGATAGCTATTCCGGGCTTTATTGATCACCATATACATTTTAATGGTGCTGGTGGGGAAGGAGGAGCAAAGTTTAGAACCCCTCCCTTAAAGCTCAGTGAGCTAACTCAAGCTGGGATCACATCTGCTGTTGGTCTTCTAGGGACGGATGGTGTAACAAGATCTCTTAAAGATCTCTTGATGAAAGCTCGAGGCCTTGAACAGGAAGGGATTAGTACCTGGATTTATACAGGATCCTACCAGTATCCTTCTCCAACTATTACTGAGAGCGTTATTAAAGATATAACTACTATTGATAAAGTTATTGGGGTTAAGTTAGCTTTATCTGATCATAGATCCTCTCATCCTACAATAGACGATTTAAGAAAGATTTTGTCAGAAACTAGAACGGGAGGAATTCTTTCAGGTGATGCTGGGATTGTAAATATTCATATGGGGGATGAAGAGGCCGGACTTTCACCAGTTCTCAGGGCAATAAATGGGACAGATATCCCCTTGAATCATTTGGCCCCGACTCACATGAGTCGAAATGAGAAACTAATAAAGGAATCTATTGAATTTGCCAAGCAAGGCGGTTATATTGATATTACGGCTTCAGATATTTCTTCTAAAGACGATTTTAGCATTGTTTCTTTGGTAAAAAGATTTATCGATTCTGGCGTCCCTTTAGATCAGATTAAAATGAGTACTGATGCCGGTGGAAGTTTGCCTGAATTTAATGAGGCAAAGGAGTTAATAGGGATTCGAAAGGCTTCTCCTAAATCGATGTATAAATCTTTTGTGAAGTTGGCAAAAACGGATGATATTGGGATTGAAGGAGCTGTTAAGATTAGCTCTACTAATATTTCAGAACAGCTTGATTTACAATCTAAAGGCATGATCGAAGAAGGTAAAGATGCTGATATAATTATATTGGATTCTCAGGATTATGAGATTGAATCTCTTATTTCTGGTGGCGATTTAATGATTCTGGATGGAGAAGTTGTAGAGTTTGGTACTTTTGAGTAATTTGTTTTCTGGGTGGGAGTCGGGGAAGGTTTTAAATAACTCCTTGACTAACCAGTCAGTAAGATGGTTTCAAAAGAAGAGAAATCTGAAGAAACAAGACAGGAAATCATGGAGGCAACCTTCAGAGCCCTCTGTAAAAACGGATATGCTAACCTAACAATGCAAAAAATAGCTAATGAATCTAATAAATCCAAATCTTCACTCCATTACCACTATGATACAAAAGAAAACCTTATCGTTGAATTCATCGAGTATCTATTAGAGGGCTTCAGGGAAGTAATGGTTCCTAATAAAGAAAATCCATTAGATAGACTGAATGGGTTGATAGACAGAATGTTATACGGACTTGAGGAAAATGAAGACCCAGAAAGATTTCATACCGCACTTATTGAGTTAAGCTCTCAAGCCCCTTACCAGAAATCGATTAGAGATCAGATCTCTATTAACGATAAAGAGATCCATCGAATAATTGCGGAAATTATAGAAGAAGGAATCGATGAAGAAGTTTTCCGAGAAGTAGATCCAGATGTTGTGGCTTCTCTGATTATATCAACAATTGATGGTGGGCGATTGAGACAGATCTCTACGAACCAAGAGGCCTCTGATGAGGTGAGACATTCACTGGATCAATTCATTAATTCGTACCTTTTACTTGATGATTAATAGGCTGATAATATGCAAAGGAAAGCAGAAGAAAGAAGAGATGAGATACTAAATGGTAAAATAGTTAAGACCTTACTCACACTTGCTTGGCCAGTTATGATCGGAAATATACTTCACACAGCATATAATCTAGCTGATACTTTTTGGCTTGGAAAGATAAGTAAGGAGGCGGTCGCAGCTCCAGGTACTGCTTGGCCAATTGTATTCACTTTTTTAGCTATAGGTATGGGGATGGCAACAGCTGGAGTTTCACTAGTATCACAACACACAGGAGCTGGTGGACGGAAAAAAGCAGATAAGGCAGCAGGCCAAGTATTTGGATTTTTATTAGTTATTAGTATTGGTGCCGGTATAGCAGGATACTTAGGTTCTGGATGGATTTTAGGTTCAGTAATAAATACTACTGAAGAGATTTATCCACTCGCTTTATCCTATCTAAAGATTATATCTCTAGGTTTACCATTTTTATTCACATTTGTAGGGTTTAGATTTCTATTAAGAGGTACGGGGGATATGAAGACCCCAATGTATATTATGGGATTAGGAGCTGTGCTGAATGTAATCCTAGATCCTTTCTTGATACTTGGGGTCGGGCCTTTCCCCAGAATGACAGTTGCTGGTGCTGCCTTAGCAACTGTATCAACAAGAGGTGTGGCTTCTATTGTCGGAATTTACCTAATGTTTAATGATAAAGTAAATATAAGTATCTCTCTAAAGGATTTGGTTCCAAAAACTTATTGGGTAAAAAAGATAGTAAATATTGGAGCTCCTGCGACTGTAGCTAGAGTTGGAAGCGCCTTAGGATTTGTTTTCCTTGTTAGAATCATAACATACTTTGGTAATGTACCTATGAGCTCCTATAGTGTTGGTCAGAGGGTTATCCAGATAATCAACATTGGTATTTGGGGGTTTGCTGGTTCAGTTCTTACTATGGTAGGACAAAATGTAGGGGCTGATCAGCATAATCGTGCTAAGAATATTGTGAAAAAAGCAATCCTTGTTTCAGGATCTATAATGGTTCTAATATCGATCGGTGTTTTCTTTGTTAGAGGAGCGTTTATAAGGGTTTTCATAGATAATGAGGCGGTGATTGCTGAAGGATCTAGATTTATTGCGATTTTCGTTATATCTATACCGTTCTTCGGATGGTTTAGAATATTCAATTCTACTTATAGAGCAACAGGACATACTAAACCAGCTATGGTTCTTTCTCTTTTCAGAATCTGGGTTCTAAGGTTGGGAGGATCGTACTTATTGTCTCGAACCATCTTCGATATTGGTCTCGGATTAGGGATAGTTGGTGTTTGGACTGGAATGGCTGCAAGTAACATTATAATTACGATAATTTCGTATTTCTACTTTAGAACTGAAAGATGGAAAGAAAAGACTATTGATGAATCGACTAAAGAAGAGGTAGAGGAATTTGAAGAGGAACCAACTGATTAGAGAAATTTCAATCCTTCAGGTATTTTATTTCCTCTTCTTCGAATTCAAAGTATTTTGCTAGTTCTTTTCCTATCTCAGGTTTTTCTTTTATGATCAGTTTTAGGTATGGTACGTATTCTCTACCAGTTTTAGATGAGGTATGAGTTTTATTAGCTATCTTTTCGTTTATTGATGAATTTCTGTTTCTTTCTCGGCTTCTGTATTTCCCGAAAAAAGATGGTTTTTTGAATCTGCCAGGATTTCCTTCTGCTATTACTCCAACGCCTCCTGACATTAGATCTATGGCGTATCTCCATAGGTTATAGTGCCCTCTGATCTTTGCTCTGTTAAAGAAAATATCAGCTTTTGCTAGATTATCAATTGCTTTCCACCTTTCTTTTTTGTCTTTGTAGAATATAGGTATATTATGTTCGATCCAGGCCATTAGATCATCTGGATTTTCGGATGATTCATTTACTCCTTGTTTGGATGACGCTAAGTCCTTCCCTGTGAAAATTGTTTCAAGGGTTGAGAAGACATCTTGTTCTTGGCTTCTATTTGGTAGTAGTTCTGTTTCTAGTCCAACTCCTTGGAGATCATTTATTGCTGCTCTCACATCCCCGTTTGATTTTTCTGCTATTTCGTTAAATTTGTCATTATCGACTTCTAGCCCTTCTTTTTTTGCTATTTGCCTGAGATGTTTTCTGATTGAACCTTTCCGAACTTTCCAGAGGGTTTGGTTTTTGGAATTATTACGTATTCCACTTGAAACATCCCACTTGTTCTTTGCTGTCATGACAATAGGATTCTTCGTATCCTTAATAAGCTCAGTAACTGCTCTAGCACCACTACTATTAACCTCATCAACTTCATCGAATAAGATCAAATTTCTACGACCCATTACATCTAAAGAATTGGTCGCTTCTTTCACTTTACCCATTATACCTTTATAAGTTCGAACATCACTAGCATTCAACTCTACTAAATCATACCCAAAATCATTAGCAATGGCCTTCGCTGCGCCGGTCTTCCCGACTCCAGTTTTACCACAGATTAAAAGAGCCTTTTCATCTGGTGATCCACCTTTCCAACTATTAGCCCAATCATTAATCGGATCAATCACCTTATCCGGCTGCCCAATTAAATCATCCAAAGACTCTGGTCGATATTTTTCTGTCCAAATCATCTCTCTTTTACCTCACTTATCTAAACCCATCTTCGCGAGTAAAGCTTCAAGCTGTATCCTTTCATTTCCTCCCTCAACAAGACGGAAGTCATGCTCACCAATAGTACTCACCAGATCAATCTTTCTCTTCTCGTCAATCGGAAGATTAGTAACTTCTTTATGGATTTGTTCGATAAGATCCTCTCCTGAGAGCCCTCTTTTTATGAGGAGGTCTTCTAAAAGGTCTCTTGATCCTGTGAAATCTCCTTCAAGAGCCATCTGCACTAAGTCCCTAACATCCTCAGGGCTGGTTCTTGAAGCGACATCGTAGATTACGTCTTCATCAATTTCATCATCAAGGGCGGAGGCAGCCTGTAATAGATTCACTGCTCTTCTCATATCCCCTTCGGCAATATAATTAATTGCTTCTTCTCCTGATTCTTTTAGCTTTATTCCTTCCTTTTCCGATATGTGTTCTAGTCTACTTGTTACGTCTTTTTCTGCAAGCGGTGAGAATCTAAATACTGAGCATCTTGATTGTATTGGGTCAATGATCTTGGAGACATAGTTACATGATAGTATGAATCGGCATGTGTCAGTATACATCTCCATGGTTCTTCTTAGGGCGTTTTGAGCGTCAGGAGTTAATGAATCTGCTTCGTCTAGGAATATGATCTTAAATTCGGCCGATCCGATTGGTTTAGTCCTAGCAAATTCCTTGATCTTGTCTCTTACTACATCTATCCCTCTTTCATCACTTGCATTTAATTCTGTAAAGTTATCCCTCCATTGATCTCCAAACATTTCTTTAGCTAGTGCTAAAGCACTAGTTGTTTTCCCGATGCCGGCAGGTCCTGAAAATAAAAGATGCGGCATATCTTTTTCTTCAACATAGTTTTTCAATCTCAAAATTGTTTTCTCAAGTCCTACAATATCATCCAACGTTTGTGGCCTATATTTTTCTGTCCAAGGTCTCATTTAAACACCATCCATCAATAAATTATATTTAGTTTAAGTTATAAAGAGCAAAATTTAGTATCTACATTTTTTCCCAAGAAAGATTATAATAAACGACTGAATTATCTTCATCAACAAAGGCATAAATTAAATTCTTTCTTACACTCCGAGCTACTCTTACATCCCCTGTTATTTTGATTGGAGATATTTTACGATTTTGCGGTATTACTTGAATGATATACGGAGCATGATCCTTCATATTCCCTCTATAC
>CAYTEI010000047.1:2090-2537 GCA_964436705.1 uncultured Thermococci archaeon | reverse complement strand
TAAAATGGCTACCATATTTCAGGCCAGATTTAACTATGTAACCTCTCTCCCTAAGGTCCTTGAAAACTAAGTATCTTTCCATCAAATCCTTCTCAGCTTCATCCCCTCTTTCAAGGACATCATCAAAACCAAGCTCATTCTTATTACTACGAATCTCGATCTTATCTTCGTTTAGTAAGTAGAGCGCCTCAGGAAATGAAAGAATTATTCTATCCTCCTGTTTGATACCATATTTACTCTTTGAATGCAAATCAAAGGCTTCACTTTCCTCCGAGTAAAATTTTTCTCCGGATAATTCGAAAGTAATCATGTTTATTCACCTAAAGGTCATCAAAGATCATATACCAGGCATCTTCACCATTTTGATAATAATCTTTAACTCTTCTAGTTTTTTTAAAGTTAAGATTATCATAAAACCGGATAGCTTTTTTATTTGAGGTTCTAACC
>CAYTEI010000047.1:0-2080 GCA_964436705.1 uncultured Thermococci archaeon | reverse complement strand
TTCCCCAATTCCTTGACTTCTATGGTTTGAATCTACAGCTATTGACATGATATGGCCTTCATCATTGTCTCTTACATAGCCAATAATATATCCAAGTACTTTATCATCTTCTCTAGCAACAAGAAAGGTTTTTTTACACATTTCAAGAACCATAATAAAAAGGTCCTTAGGATAAGCTTCTAAGAAGGTTTCTTCTTCTATTTTTTTAATCTTAGGTAAATCATCAAAAACAACATTTCCTATCTCCAGAGATAACCACCCATTCTCTTTATTAATTATTGTGACCAATTTAGTATATCTGATTCCTCAATGTCAAGTCTATTTATCAGACCAGGATTTCCCTCAATAAGGTATCTATACTCTTTATTAGGTTTAATAATACTCCATTTACCCAGGTTCCTTACCATATGAACTACAGATCTATGATCATTCATAACTATAAGGTCTATCTTCTGTCTCATAAAATAAGTATGAATATTATTTTTCTCTAATTCAGGAAATTTAAAAACCAAAGCTTGGTTTTTATCTAATTTTCTTCCCATTAAACCAAGCGCCCTCTTTAAGAAAGAATCAGCAAACTCAATCTCAATTCCGGTTTTCTTATTCTTGGTGATATTTTCAATCAACCTAACTCCCGATCATGAACAAAAACTCAATCAATAAACATTTAACCCAATGTAGAACCTCTTGAATTATATAAGTTTTTAAGTTATAAAAGAGAAGGTATAGATTCTTGGCTTTGGAATTTTTAATAGGGAAAATTAAGGTAAAAGTAACAATGCTAGATTTAAAACCGTTTACCTAATTGGAATCAGCATTAACTGTTTTTCTTGGTTCTGTTAATAATCGAGAAGATAAAATTTATATATTATTTTAATCAACCTCTAGGAGCTTTGGCTTTTTCCCTAAGCCCTTTATATCCGCATTTTCGGCATTTTTTAGCATCATGTGGATTCTTAGCATTACAATTCATACAAACTTTATATCTGAATAATCTATCTTCAGCCTCTTCAAACTTTGGCATAATCTCACCAACTTTGGGTGTTCATAACACCTTATAAGGGTTTCGAGTCCCCAAACTAATCTCAAATACTGAGATCCCAGATAATTTGGTACACAAACTAATTAAGCCGGCAAGCTATTAAATTTTTTATGATTTAATCAAGTAATATGCTGTGAATAGCAATTATTTCTGATGATTAGGTTATTGGAAAGTTAAATCGGGAGGAAGATAGAAATATAAAGTTCTTATAAATGAAAGTAAGAAAGAAGGAAAAATTCATTATTTTTTTATAATTGATTTATTGTTTTTCTAATCTTTTTCTGGATTTCAGATCTTGGTAGTTCCATTTTGTGTACTTCTTTTGCGTGTTTCTTTACTTTTCTAGATAAATTATCTATTGATGGGCTTTCAAATGTTTTATTACATTTTTCGCATTTGTATTCGAAATTAGCCATCTTCAACACCGAGCCGAAAAAACCCAAGATGTACTTACAAAATATATAGAGAAGTTAATACATAAAAGGTTTGCTATAACAAGTATAGATAAAAGTGGCTAAATTAAGTTTTATTAAAAATATCTAATATAGGATAAGAAAGCAAATAGTTGAATGATTTTTATGAAGATCTAATTGAGTCTTCAGGAAAACCAGAATTTAGTTTAAAAACCCATAAATATATATGAAGAATTTTCAATACACACCTGGATAAGCAAAAAATCTTGGGGGATTAGTAGATATATCGAAAAAAATATTATGTTACCAATAATATTTTAATTCAAAAGAAAAAATAGGAAAAAAAATACTCGAGTAACCAACGAAAAAATTAAAAAAATCATTCCACCAATTGAGCATTTCAAAGTTTTTCAGATAAGTAAAATAGCAAGAGAATATAAAGGCCTAATGAAACAGTTTCTTAAATATTGACTTTTATCATATGAATACAAAAAAGGGCTCAAGAGGTATTAGTTTAAAATTTAAATCTTAGATTTATTCTATTTAAATTGATTTTGGGTTTATAGGGACACAATATTTAAATTGATTCAGCTGGAAATATCAATTAGAAATAGGATTATGCTCT
>CAYTEI010000046.1:9720-13186 GCA_964436705.1 uncultured Thermococci archaeon | reverse complement strand
GGCTATATCCATCATTATTACATCTGATGGATCCATCAATCCTAATGGTATTCCTATAATTACTGTTAAAAGTATTCCCCAGGTTAGAGCTTCAACTATATGTCTTCCACTTAGTGCTAGTCCTACTACTGCAAAGAATGGTATAAATAGTATTAATCCACTAGGATCTGCTTGTTGAGCTATTATTGCTGCAGCTTCTTCTGTTCCGACACCAATATCAGCACTTCCACCTCCAACTATCAGGTAGAGTATAAATGTGGGTATTGCTGCTATAATAGCGTATTTGAATCTTGATCTTACTACTCCTCCGACATCTCCTTTTTGGGTCACTGCTGAAACTATTGTGGTATCCGAAACAGGTGCTAGGTTATCACCGAAAGCTGCTCCCGAGAGTATAGCTCCAAATAATATTACTGGATTTGATCCTAAAACTACACCAGCTGGGAATACTAATAGTGTGAAAGCTGTTGTTGTTCCATATCCTGTTCCTATAGCTGTAGCTAGTACTGCTGCTAAAACGAACGTCAAAGCTGTAAATACCGCTCCTGTTGCTCCAGATGCTTCTCCTAGATATACTAATCCATCAACGAATCCTCCTGCTTGTAGGACGCTTGAGAACATTCCAGCCCAAAACCAGCAGACAATCGCTATTACTCCTATTGGTTGGGCCATTCCTTCAAAAATTGAATTTGCGTATTCTGACCAATCGCCCTTATATAGAAACATTCCAAAGACTAACCCAATAATAGCTCCTAAAGCAAGTCCTGGAGTACTTGGAGTTTGAGTTGAGACAACAACTGCCCAAAGTACAAAGAACATTAGAGGGACTGCAGATGCTATTTTACCACCATAGAACTCAAGTGTTTTGCCTTCTTCTTCTCCGCCAGACGTCATTCCGGCAACTTCTTTTGCAGCCGCTTCAGGCTGCTCATCATTTTCAGACACGATCTATCACCATCCTTGGATAAAAATTTATACTTATAAGCTTTTCTGAATTAACATTAATTCTTTCAATCCTTAAACAATCCAAATATGATTGTAAAGAAACTTAAATTAATTTTAGAAAGATATTCTAAAGGTTAATAAATTGACTCTTTATTCTAAAACAAGTATTTATAATAATTGAGAAAAAAATCTAACTTTATAAGACTAAAATTTCTATTTGAGATACCAATAATAACAATGACAATTTAAATTAATAAACAAATTTTCCATAAATTTAGAGTGAAACTACAGAATCTTCCGTTGAAGGTAATCTAACGAAAAATAAAGAAAACCGAATAAAAATCAAGTTTAGATGGTACCCTTATATAATCTCCAATTTCCAAATTATTGAATCAAGAAAGAATAACTAAAAGAAATGACATTATGGAGGTAAATTAAACTTTTATTAATTTCTTAAAAAATAATTTACGAATCTAACAATCTTCTCAGAAACTTAACCTTTTTAGTAATCACCAGCACCTTGATCATAGGGCATAGACCTTTATTTGGTTAATAATATTTTCATGTTTTTTGGTTAATAGATTATATTTTTATAATCCTTTAGTTAAACAGGAAAAGAATATTAAAGGATTAGACTCAAATTAAAGGGGATAGTATGAATAAAATTCTTGTTACTGGAGCCTTGGGGCAAATAGGATCTGAATTAACGCCAGAACTAAGAGATGAATACGGTAAAGAATCAGTAATCGGCAGCGATATTGAAAAAAGTGACGAAATCGGTAAACCTTTTGAAATCATTGACGTAAAGGACAGAGAAAAAATATCAGAAGTTGTAGAAGAACATAATATAGATACAATATTCCATTTAGCGTCCATTCTTTCAGCAGCAGGTGAAAATGATCCTCAATTAGCCTATAGTGTAAATGTAGACGGTCTCTATAATGTTTTCGAGGTTGGAAGAAAAAAGAACATCGACGAGATTATAGTACCAAGTTCTATAGCTGCTTTTGGTTCAGAAACTTCAGATAAGCCAGAAGAAGAAGCAATTCAAAGACCCACCACGATGTATGGAATATCTAAAGTTTTAACCGAATTAATGGGTAATTATTATTATAATAAATACGATCTCGATATACGAGGGGTAAGATTTCCAGGAATCCTAAGTTATAAAACTAAGCCAGGCGGAGGAACAACCGACTATGCTGTCGAAGTATTTTACAAAGCCATAAAAAAAGGCGAATATACTTACTTCGTCAGGCCAGATACAAAACTCCCAATGATGTACATGCCTGATGCCGTAAAGGCCTTAATGAATCTTGCAAAAGCCGATAAATCCAATCTCCAGTATCGTTGCGACTACAATGTAGGTGCACTAAGTTTCACACCAGAAGAACTAACTAACGAAATTCAGAAGCATATGCCTGATTTCGAGGCGAAATATGAACCAGATGATAGACAGGAAATTGCTGATTCTTGGCCTGAGATGCTCGATGATTCAGCTGCAAGAGAAGATTGGAGTTGGGAACCTGAATATGGGTTGGAAGAATTGGTTGAAGATATGTTAAAAAATCTTAAAAGGAAAATAAAATAGTTAGGAAGTTTTGGCTAGATTAAATTAGATCTAATTCTTTTCCAACTTCTTCATAGGCTCTAAGAGCTTTATCTATGTCTTTTTGTTTTAATCCGGCGTTCAGTTGGTTCCTAATTCTGGCTTCTCCTCTTGGTACCATTGGGTAAACGATTGCTAGGGCGAATATTCCTTTTTCGTATAATTTATCGGCTAGTTTTTGGGTTTTTTTACTATCGCCTACCATTGCTGGTACTATAGGGGTTTGGCTCATTCCTGTGTCAAAGCCGATTGATTCTAGTTCTTTTTTGAAGTATTCTCTATTATCCCAAAGCTTTTTCACTCTTTTTTGTTCATTTTCTATTATTTCTAATGCTTTTTTATTAGCTGCGGCTATTGCAGGAGGGAATGCGGCGCTTAAAAGCCAGGTTCTTGATGTATTGTAAGCATAATCTATTACGTGTTGGTCTCCAGCTAACATTCCTCCGAATCCGCCAAATGCTTTTGAGAAGGTTCCCATTTGGAAATCGATTTGATCTTCAATGTCAAATTCTTTGCCTATTCCATATCCATTTCCTAGTACTCCTTCTCCATGTGCGTCATCTACGTAGGTCATTGCTCCGTATTCGTTGGCTAGTTTTTGTATTTCGTCCATTATAGCTACATCGCCGTCCATTGAGAATACTCCGTCTGTAATTACGATCTTTCTATTGTATTCTTTTTCTGCTTTTTTTAGCTTGTCTTCAAGATCTGACATGTTTGAATGGTTGTATACTAGTTTATCGGCAGGGGATAGTCTTATTCCGTCAATTATACTTCCGTGATTGAGTTCATCTGAGATGAAGACATCTCCTTTATCTAGTAGTTGTGGTATTAGTCCTGAGTTTACTGCGAATCCTGTTTGGTAGGCTAATCCGGATTCAGTGTTTTTGAAGTCTGCGATTTTTTCGTGTA
>CAYTEI010000046.1:0-9660 GCA_964436705.1 uncultured Thermococci archaeon | reverse complement strand
GGTGGGCTCGGAGATGTGTATAAGAGACAGGGTCTAGGTAGTTATTTGATGCTAGCATTATGGCTTCTTTTCCTTCTACGTTAACATGGGGTTTTGATGGGCTCTGAAGTTTTCTTAAATTCCATGTTTCTCCTTTTTCTTTCATTTCTTCATATTTTTTCTTTAGGTATTCGGTTTTTTTATTAGACATTTTCAACCCTCTTTAGAAATATGAGAAATCGATTCATAGGAAAGTAAAAAATGTTCAAAATTTAAAGTTTTTGATTCAATAATTTACCATAATCTCAATCCATATATTCTCCTCCATTGACATCGATCACCTCACCATTAATAAAATCATTTTTCAATAAGAAAAGGGCTGTTGAAGCAATTTCCTCTGGTTCTGCTATTCTATTCATCTTCATTTTTTTAGATAAATTCTCAATTTCTTCATCAGATATGAGTCTAGTATTTACCGGGCCTGGAGCTATAGCATTTACAGTTATATCAGGAGATAACTTATGAGCTAATGAGAACGTAAGCCCAATTACTCCGGCTTTTGATGCGCTATAATGTGGTCCTAAAAATCCACCCGTTTTACCGTCCATTGAAGAAAGGTTTATTATTTTTCCATTAAGATCATTGTTTCCTTGTTTTAAATAAGGGAGGGCTGATTTAGAACAATAATAAGCACTATCAAGGTTTATTGAAAGAACTTTTTCCCATTCAGATTTTCCGATATTTTCTAATTCCTGGTGCTCCCCGAAGATCCCCGCATTATTAATTAATATATCTAAATTGTTAAATTCTTTAATTATTTTTTGTGAAATTTTTTCTACTTCATTTGGATTAGAAATATTGGCTTTCAATTTTATAGCTTCTGATCCTTTTCGTTTAACTTCTTTGATGGTTTTTTCGGCTTTTTTATCATTGGATAAATAATTGATTCCTAGTTTTACCCCATTTTCTGCAAGTTTCCGAGATATTGATCTTCCTATTCCACTACTTCCGCCCGTGACAAGTGCTACCTTATCTTTTAAGTTCATTCAAAACACCTATTTAGGATATATTGTATACTATTCATTATAATACTTAAAATACATAATTTTTTGGGTTCTGGCTGTCTTAATTCCATAAATTTTAAATTAATGTAGGAAGATTGGTTTTAGGGATCCTTATGGATAAGGTCGGATCTATTTCAAAGTACTTTAAAAAACCAGGCGTAGCAGCTATAGAACTAGAGGACACATTAGAAGTCGGAGACAAGGTAAAATTTAAAGGAGAACACACTGATTTTGAGCAAAAAATTGAATCTATGGAGATAGACAGAGAAGAAGTTGAAAAAGCTGATCAGGGCGAATCTGTCGGAGTAAAAGTTAAAGAACGTGTTAGACCAAATGATGAAGTGCTTATTGTAGAAGATTAAAAAATGTGAATCTTTAATCTTTTCTGAGTTTTTTCACCATTTTAATATTTTCCTCATGACCTTTATTATCTTCCTCTGGCGTTTCAAGTATGAAAGGTTTATCTCTGAGAATGACGATCTTTATTAGACCCTAATTCGTGTTTAGAATCATTCAAATGAATTATTTTTAAATTTTCAATTCCAATTAAATCATTAAATTCCTCCAAAGAATCATTGAGCCCCTCCTCAGATTTTAGATCATAACCAGCGGAAAATGTATGGCATGTATCAAGAGTCACACCTGTACCTATCTCAGACTCATCCATCATTGTTTTTATTTGCTCGAATTCATAACCTATAGTTGTTCCTTTGCCAGCAGTCATTTCTAATAATATTTCCACATCTGGTTCCAACTCATCGTTAAGCTGATTTAAAGAGTCAATAACTTGTTCCATTCCATTTTGCTCTCCGTATCCAGTATGGGTGCCTGGGTGTATGTTAATATATTTTAACCCTAGAACTTCAGCGGTTTTGATCTCTTTTCTCATTGCATCCATTGATTTCTTATAAAGTTCATCTTTTGGAGTGGCCAGATTAGGAAGGTAGGCTTCATGTATGATTATTGGTTTTATTTCTTTTTTGTATTTTTTCCTAAATTTTTCGCCTTCATTTTCGTCTGGAACTGAGAATTTCCATCCTCTAGGGGTATGAGTAAATATTTGACCACAGTTCCCTCCTATTTCATTTTCGCGGTCTATTGCCTTATGGAATCCTCCTGAAATCGAGACATGAGCTCCAATTTTAAGCATAATCTCACATCTTAATTATTGTAAATAAATCTATAAAACCCCTTGGAAAACTCAGTTAACCTGAATAGTAATCCTCCAACATATCAACAACTTTCTTTCCGTAATCACTTAGTCTATAATATTTAGAATCGTTATTTTCCTTTAGTTCAACTAAACCAAGTTCTACAAGAGAACTATTACTATTATAACGATCTCCCATACCTTTCAAACTACCTAGGACGTTACTTGGATCACTGCGGACATTTCTTGCTAATTCTGATAAATAAGTGAAGTTTGGATAAATCTCTTTTAAATAAAACAGAACTCTTTTTCTTAACTCACTTTTATTCAGGGACCGAATGATATGTGGATCTATAACATCAGCACTAACTGTATCACTATCATCAGGACCTCTATCTATTTTGTCATTTGCCTTCATACTATCCCAGCTATAAAAGGACCTACATATACAGGTGTCCTCCGAAACAGTGTTACGTAACAATGTTATATGTAGGTAGAGTTAAAGACAGATTATTTTAGCGAGAAAATCTAAATCCTATTAATATATGAGTGATCTTATAATAATAACAACATATATGTTTTCTTGTTCATACTTAGTGACGGATATAAAATGAAATAATAGATAATAAGAGATTAATTAAAAAGTTTTAAACTTTTTCGAAGTCTGATTTTGGTGCTCCGCATACTGGGCAGACCCAATCTTCTGGAATTTCTTCGAATGCAGTGCCAGGTTCTACACCGTTCTGAGGATCTCCTTCGTCAGGATCGTAGATATAACCACAAACTGTGCATCTAAATTTGTCCATATTATTACCTTCTTTTTGATTTTCGGGTTACTTAGGGATAGGTTTGTATTATTACTTTTTTAGTTTTTTCGGTATTTAATCTGAGAGGATCAGATTTTGGGAAATTTGTCTTATTTTTATTATTTATTGTATTCGGTAGATTTCTTTTCTAAATCTATTTAAGAATATCTAGTTAGATTTGGTTTTTCTTTCTTTGGGTAGTTCTCTTGTCATCATTGCTATGTATTCTGCTCCCCACCTTATCGGGTTTTCAACTGCTTCTTCGATCTTTTCTAATTTGCTTTGTATTATTGTTCTCCTGAATTGTTCCATAATTTTTTGATCCCCACCTGTGAGATGATCACTTACCTCGTTGTCTAAATCCTCTAATTCCCTTATCTTCGTTCTTGTAATTGTCTCCTCAAACATTTGTTGAATTTTGTTGTTATGTTCTTTTTCTATGTGTTCTATTAGTTCTTCATGGTACTGAAATTCCTTTTTACCACATATGGGACAGCTCTTGATTTCATCCATTTTAACACAACTATTGAAATAAAATTACAATATTAAATTTGGTAAGATCCCACTTAAAAAGATTTCGAATTTTGGTTTCCTTATTTACTTCATTGAAAATAACTTACGAAGATACCGAAATTATCGAATAAATTTTTTAATTATAACCAATCATTCATACAATTGACAATGATAATTGGATCATTATTTAAACATAAACTTTATAGTTCTTTAGTTACCGTAATGAATGGGAAAAGAATGCTTGTATGCCAAAAATGTGGTAAAACCTATCCTAATGATTTTCTCCTTAAATGTGGCTGCGGTGGAAGCCTAAATACTAAATTAGATGATGATAAATCCTATAAAAATCTTTTAAAGGCTGGTAGGATTGAATATTCTCGCTACAGTAATTTTACGGTAGTTTCGGATAATTATCTACCTGATTTGAAGCCATCTATTACTCCTGTAGTTAGAAAGAACATTGATGGGGTAAAGGTTATTTTTAAACTAGAGTATTTAATGCCAAGTTTTTCTTTTAAAGATAGAGGAACCTACGTAACTTTTTCCGTTCTAAATAAGAATAATATTAATGAGATAAGCTTAGATTCTTCTGGTAATGCCGCTATTAGTTTATCTCTTTTCGGTAAATCTGAACAAAAAACTATCCATGTATTCATACCTAGGAAAACCAGTTCAAAGAAGAAAAAATTACTTAAAAATCTTGGAACCAATATTCATGAAATTGAGGGCTCAAGAATGGTCGTTCATGAGAAGGCTAAAGAATTTGAGAGAGCTCAATACATTTCTCACTGGTTAAATCCATACTTTTTAGATGGGACAAAAATTACTGCCTATGAGTTACAAGAACAGATTGGTGATGTAGATCACATAATAACACCTACTGGTAGTGGTACAATGCTTCTTGGATTTTATAAGGGATTTAAAGAACTGAAAAAATTTGATAAGATTAAAAAGTTACCTAAGATCACTGCCGTTGAGGCTAAGGGTTACGAGAATTTTGGTAAAAAGAGTGAGGAGAAGAGTGAATTGGCTGAAGGCATAGAAATTGTTAATCCTCCTAGGAAAAATCAGATAATACAGGCGATCAAAGAGACAGATGGTTTTTCTCTTTCAATTGGGGATGGAAGGATCAAAGATTCGGTTTTAGATCTTACTGGTATGGGTTTTATGGTAGAACCTACTTCAGCAATTGCCTATTCAGGTTTTAAGAAAATGTTGGAGACAAAGAAGGTTGATAAGGGGGAAAGGGTTGTTATTCCTTTAACTGGTTCAAATTCTTTTGATTTTTAATTTTTTAGGGTTCCTATTTCTTTTTCAATCCAGAAAAGTGCTTTTTTCTTTATTTCTTCGTAGGTAAGGGTTGGAGATGCATCAATTTCGATAACAGCGTCATAGAGCTTTAAATCATCCGGATAAACCATGCCTTTGTTGCTTGATTTCCAAACTTTTTTCTTGATTATATTTCCTTCTTCATCTACCTTCATAGCTTTTTTAATTCTGGCTCTTTTACCTTTATTTTCTATCATTATATCGTCAAAGATTTCTTCTAATTCTTCTTTATCAGAATTTTGAACCTTTTTCTTTAAGGCTTTGAGTTTTTCAATTTTCGATGAAGTTATACTTATACCTCCATTCTCTACTTCTTCTTCATTTAAGTAATATGAAGTGGTCTATATTTAAAATTGTATTGGCAGTACTTAAAATTTAGTCATGGGATTGAATCACAAATACGTTGTCCATAATAAATTTGAGATCAGTTTGATCTTAGTATTTGAAAGTTGGAGTGAAGGATTTTGTTCAAATTTTTATTATCTTGGTTTTGGAATGGTGGAGTTTATTTTGTCAGGAGGTGAAAAAATTTTATTGAATGAATTTTATATTGAAGATTTTATTAGTCTTCGGGACTTTATCCGAAAGGTTTAAAAAAGTGGTCTTCAATCTTTATCAAGAGAATATGATAAACAAAAAATCAGATTTAATTAGCGATGTTACTGAAACGAACAGTGAATTCAGTATTATAGTGCTTATGTTAATCCCTATTTTATTCATAATTTGTAATTAAACTGAAGAAGTTGCTTTCCAGGTGGCTTCTTTGGTGTATTGGTTTTTCAAATTTTAATCCTGATATGATCTTTTAAGAATTTTTATAAGGTGATTATATGAAAAATAAAAAACAAGATTCCGTGAAAAAAGAAATAGAAAACTTTGAGGAAAATGAACAAGAATATGAGACACAATGCTGGCTATCAGTATCAAAAGTCCTGGAATAGGAGATTTAGATCTCGTTAGGATGGATCCTAATTAGGATCTAAAATATTTCCTTTATTTATTTATTACTTTTAGAATTAATTCATCTCTGTTATAAAGAAAAGGATAAATCAATTTAAGAAAACGAAAAAGAATAATGAAGATTACTATCTAAGAAGCTTGATGCCTATCGTTGAGACGTTTTTGGTGTCTTCGCCTTCTTCTTCAGGTTCTATTTCTTCTGTGCCAATGTCGATATTAGCTACTTCAACGTCTGGTAGGAATCTATTTCTAGTTATTTCTGCTACATCGACTGCTCTACTTATAGCTCTTCCTCGGGCAACTAGTTCAACCTCATCTGCATCTCCTTCATTAAACTGTGTCATAACAGCTGTAACGTAGTTCATAACCGGTTTGTTTCCAATGTATACGGTATCATCTGCCATTATTCTTACCTCCGCTCAAAAATTGCTTACTTATCTCCCAATAAGTAAACACTGTAATTCATAAACATCCTATCATTTAAAAATTTTGGCAATAACATATAACCTACAGAAAAAAATTAATTCGTAGATAAACAAATCCAAACAAAAATTTAGTTGAATAAATTTAATTATTAATTTTAATAAGCACTATAAAACATAATATACGAAATGAGTGGATAAAAATGAAAGCTAGTGACAGTATTAGAGAAGGTAAAATATTATACATATATACAGATGGGGCCTCCCGTGGAAATCCGGGACCATCGGCTTGGGCTTATGTACTAACAGAAGAAAGTGAGAGAATTATAGATTCAGACTCTAACTACATTGGAAAAACCACTAATAATAGAGCAGAATACCATGCGGTCATAAATGGATTAGAAAAAGCTAAAGAAATATATCAAGGACTTGTAATAGTACATTCAGATAGTGAATTACTCGTAAAACAGGCGAAAGGAGAATATAAGGTAAAAAATGAGGAACTAAGAGCTCTATATAATAAGATGTTGAAGGAAGCTGAGAACTTCACCCATGTCGAGTACAAACATGTCCCTAGAGAGAATGAATTCATAGATAGAGCGGATAACCTATGCAACGAAACTCTTGATAATAAACCCTAAAATTCTTATATTGGTAGTATTGTACCTCTTAGGTTGGGTTTTACTGTGTCTTTTTTACTTAGATATTCTTTCAATGCCTGTATTGCATCTTTTTCTAAGTTCTTTCTTTTGGTTCCGTATTTTGCGGGGATGCCTTGTGTGGTTACGAAGGTGGCTTGGTAGGTTTTATTCTTGTCTAATCTTTTATTTCCTACGAAGAATTCTTCTATTCGTTCTCCTTCCGGATTTTCTATCTTGAAGTATATATTTAGTCCTAAGCATCTTTTTACATATCCGCCCATTTGTTTGTATGGGTTCCTTGAGAAGGTATGTTCAAGATTTTCTTCCATCATTTCCTTCAATTCTTTTCCAGTGATCTCGGCAACTGAAACAGGCGGGTTGGTTGGTATGATGTTCCAAAGATCTTTCAAAGTTATTGGTCCTGGCTTTATAGGAGCTCCATACCTCCAGCCATTTGAAAAACCAATTTCAGCATCAGTGGAATCTATTAATGCCTCCAACAATAAGTTATCCATAGTAGATTCCATTACTCTATACCTATTTAACCCAATCTCCGTATACCCAACAATTTCATCTAATTTCTCTCTATAAGGCTTCATAACCTCTTCTACCATATCCTTAACCTTTGGATCCTGTTCGATAGACTCATCAATATCAACTAGGTCATGATCATAATTCTTGATTTCTTCCTCATCGATTTCTAGATCTAGATGTCCTATGAAGGATCCATGGCATCCTGACTGGATAACTATTGTATCATTTACTTCGGCTGGTTCGTATATTCTATCATGTGAATGCCCGCTTAGAAAAACATCTATGCCTGAAACTTCTTCCACCATCTGTAATTCCTGAGGATATCCAAGATGGGATACTACTACTATTAAATCAACATCTTCTTCATTTCTCAATCTATCAACATGTTTAGAGAGTTCTTTTTTTCCTAGGGTTAGTGATATTCCTTTAGAAAAGTGTTCTGGCATTGTTTTATCTACTATGGTTGCGGCTATTCCTATTATCCCGATATCTAATTCATTGCGGTTTATGATTTTGTAGGGTTCGAAAACTAGGTCGTCACTGTTTTCTTCGTAGCAGTTGCAGGCTAATAGTGGATAGTTTAGGTCTTGTTCTAGTTTTTTTAGTTTTTCTGGTCCGTAGGCGAATTCCCAGTGCGCTGTAAATCCATCTAAACCCATTTCATTAAGAATAGGTATTAGATCTTCTCCTTCACTTTTTACTGCTGGAAGAGTTCCATGTATGGTATCTCCGTTATCCAGAACGATTACTGAATTAGGATTATTTTCTCTTACCTTTTTGAAATAATTTGAGATTCTAGAGTATCCTCCAGCTCTTCCATATCTTTCTTCGCCTCCTTTCCAGTAAAACTCGTTGTGCATCTCTAGGTATCCATGGCTATCGTTTAATTGCAGGATTTTTAATTCTTTTGTCAATCTGACCACCAGGGATTAGGGCCTGATATATGCCCATCCTTCTGATTGTTTAACTGTTAGCTCAGTAACTCCTGCCGATACTACTTCTACAGCATTGATAAGATCTTTTTCTTTGACATCGAAATTCTCTAGGCTATTAGAGCATGCTTTAAATGAAACTTCTCTCTTATCTAGTTTCTCTATTATGTTTTTATATTCACTTTGCTCTTGTAATACTTCGACGGCAGTTGCATTCACTACTACTTCTACTTCAACATTATTCATATCATCTAATAGGTTCTTAATGTTATTTAAAACCATTCTAGTTCTATCTGGTTCATCTAGATGAAAGAGGGCTTTGTATTTAGACATATATTTATCACCTATATTTTCAAAATAAATAAACAAACTAAAAAAAATAACTACCTTAAAGGCTATACAAACTATAAAATATAAAAAACTAAACCATAAAAAATTAACCCATTAAAACTCAATGCTAAAAAGATGCATTAATAAACATATTTAATTAATATTTGTTCTTCCTAGTTTTATTATTCTATACATTGAATCTTTACTTTTATATACACTTATTTCCGGTGGTCATCCAGACCCAGGGGGTTACAACTGAACGCTTTGATTTACCTTTCGATGGTTTGAGGAGAATCGGTGTTTTATGGTGGAAACTAATTTCTAATATTGTATTTGAACCTCTATGGTCTTAATTAATTCCGGAATATTCTAGATTTAGCTCAAAGATATTTCTTTGATCCAAAAATTGAGATCCGATATTTTGAATTTTTTACAATATTAACCTACGTATTACTTAATCACCGAAATTTATATATTAATAAATTCCCTCCTCTATTGAAGCTAGAGAAAAAATAGAATGAAGTATAAAATCCCTTACTATATTAATAGGCATGATAATAATCACTAAACTGGCAATAACTCTCATAAGATCTCAGAACAACACAATAACAGTAGATCAAGACGGATCAGAAGACTATAAAACCCTAAAGAGAGCAATAGATAACGTACAAGAAGGAGACACAATCATTATCAATAGTGGAGAATACAAAGAAAACATAAAAATAGAAAAAAATAACACTAAGAGGAGAAAACACAGGAACAGGGAAACCTATTATAAACGGAAAAAGATACAGAAACGTGATAACACTAGAAGCTAACAGAATCACCATAGAAAGCCTCAAAATAACCAACGCAGGAACATACGAAGATAGTATCAGAATAAACTCAAACAATAACACAATACAAAACAACCACATAGCGTAACAATACTGCGGAATCCACCCTAGAACTATCCAGAAACAACCTTATACAAAAAAACATAATACGAAATCAGAAAAGA
>CAYTEI010000045.1:0-13315 GCA_964436705.1 uncultured Thermococci archaeon | reverse complement strand
GGATCGAACCTAGTTGAAGAACTCGTAAAAAAAGGAAAAGAAGTAGTTGTACTCGATGATCTTTATCTTGGGACAGAATCTAATCTCTCCAAGGTAAGAGATGATATCGAATTCATCGAAGGATCTGTACTAGATAAGGATGCTGTTGAAAGAGCGGTTAGTGGATGTGATGTTGTTTTTCATCAGGCTGCAAGATCATCAAGCCCAATGCACCAAGAAGAACCCGTAAAAGGACTTAGAGTGAACGTGGAAGGATTCATCAACACAGCCAACGCAGCAATAGAAGAAGGAATAGAGAAAATAGTATATGCCTCAACCAGCTCAATGTACGGAAGCGTAAACCCCCCACACAAAGAAAAACAAAACACAACCCCAACCAATCACTACACCGCCTCCAAGATGTCAAGAGAAAAATACGCAGAATCATACTCCTACAACAACAAAATACAGACAACAGGACTAAGATACTTCTCCGTTTATGGTCCACACGAAAAAGGAAAAGGAAAATACGCCAACATAGTAACCCAGTTCCTATGGAAAATGATGGACGGAGAAAAACCCGTAATATGGGGAGACGGCACCCAAACCAGAGACTTCACCTACGCCAAAGACATAGCAAAAGCAAACATCCAAGCAGCCCAAAGAAAAGAAGAACTAGATGGTGAAGTAATAAACATTGGTACTGGAAAAGATTATAGTTTCACATGTTGAGAATCCAAGAGAAAAATACGTATCCAAGACCAAAGCAGACATCTCAAAAGCTAAAGAACTTTTAGGATACGAACCAGAACACACATTCGAACAAGGACTCGATAAAATAGTAAAATACTACAAAAACAGCCGATGAAAACCTAAAATTAATTTGGAAACAAAAAAATTTAATTGATAATCGAACTTAGTGATATTATGGAGATAATAGAAATAACTGGAGCGGGCGGGGACTCAAACACTTATGTAATTAAAGATGAGAGGATCGTTGTTATAGATCCCGGAAACGGAGAAAATATCAGTAGAATTGAAAATATACTTAAAGATCATAGCTTAGATATTAATGATGTTGATATTCTGATTAATACCCATCATCATTATGATCATATCGGCGGGAATAAAGAATTTATAAACAGGTCTAACTGTGATCTTATGGCTTCAAAAGCAACTGCTGAGCTCTTAAGAAAAGGGGACAATGAAAAAACCTTAGCAAGAAAGTTCGGGGCAGATATGTCTAGTTTCAAAGTTGCGAGAGATTTAAAGGATGGAGATTTAATCAAAATTGGTGATTCCGAGTTAAAGGTGATATCAACCCCTGGTCATACCAATGGCGATATATGCCTATATGAACCTGATGAAATGTTACTTTTCTCAGGTGATACGGTGTTTAAAAGTGGTATCGGGAGGATGGATTTGCCAACTGCACAACCAGAGGTTATGAAAGACTCTATAGAAAAACTTCTCAAACTTGATATTGAAAAAATCTATCCTGGACATGGCCCTAAAATTGATAGAGATGCTCAAAGTTATCTGGAAAGAGCTTTAAATATGGTTGACAATGTTTATTAATTGATCTTTATGTGTTGAGATAATATGGATGCGGTGATCTTTGATTTCGATGGAACTATAACTACTCCTGAATCGGACACGAAGGTTCATCGAGAACTTTTTAGAAAAGCCAATGAAAGATTCGGTATAGGATGGGCAGAAAGTGAGATCCTGGATAAAGTTGAAAGATATGAAGAGTTAACTGCCAAATATTTCGGAGAATACACTGGTAAAAGATATGTTCCTTCCAAGTTCCTAGCTTCAAGAGGTTTTGAGGATATTCTTAAGGATGAAGGGGTTAGTTACAGTGGAGAAGATGTTTCTTGGTTTCAGGAGATTCATATCCAGAAACATATAGAGTATACAAAGTGTCGTGATGGAGTTTTTGAAGTTATTAAAGAATTAAAAAACGATATGGATTATTTAGGTATTATTACAAACTCAGATTATGATATAAGCGTTCCAAGGATTGAAGAAATCGGTCTTCATAATTTTATGGACTTTATTATTACTTCTGATCAGGCTGGTTTCTTTAAACCTCATCCTAAACCTTTTGAAATAGGATTAAACCAGATAGATGTTCCGGGTGAAGAATGTTTATTTGTTGGAGATAATCCGGTTTCCGATAGTGGATCCAAAAAGCTTGGAATGGATTTTGTTTTACTCGATCCAGATGGAAAAAATGAAAATTCGGATGCTGATTATGTTATTAAGGATTTTTATGACCTTTTAAAAGTGGTATGATGCTTAATATTTTTTCTGATAAAGAAAAGATTAGTGCAAGCCAGATTGCCGATTATACTTTTTGTCCAAGGTATTTTTACCTTAAATATGTGAAGGAAATTTCTCCTGAACCTTCCGAGAGTGCGGTGAAAAATAAATTCCTAAAAAAATTCTTTCAATTATTGTTAAAAAAAGAAAATAGTATTATCCGTAACTTGGATAATCCATCTAATAAAGATCAGGTACTAGATACTTACAAGGATTACAGTGTTGAGCTAATAGGGAAAAGCATTCCTGAAGAAGAAATAAGCTATATTGAAAAAGCAGAAAAGGAATTGAAAAAGGAAATTGATTTCCACCTCATGAATAACCTAGAGATGAGATCCTACCAAGTATCCATCATGTCAAAGATATATGAAAAAACTGGAAGAGATCTAGCAGATAAAATAGCGCCAATCAGACCTAAAGAGCTAGAACTAGAAAGTGAAAAACTAGAATTATATGGAGAAATCGATCTAATAGATTTGAATGGAAAAGACTACATCCCTAACCTGATCAAAGTCGGAAAGATGCCTGAAAGAGACAGCTGGGGTTCCTATAAAAATAAGCTAAAAGTCTTCTCATTGTTAATGGAAGAGGATTTAGAAACAGAAACTCCTGTAGGAATGATTAATTATCCGCTATTTTTAAATAAGGTCCCCGTAATTTTAGATGATAAAGAGGAAGTTCTTGAATTAAAGAAAGAAGCTGAAAATATTTTAAATAATGAAGAGGTACCTAAGGAAAAGAAAAATTGTAGTATTTGTGAATTTAGTTATAAATGTTGATGTGACTTATTATCTTTGTATGGATAATTAATGTCTTTATGATCAGGCTTTAATAGGGCTAAAAGAATTATTTGGAAGTCATAATCGAAAGAGATATTATAATCGAGTCAAATAATGAAATGGTGATAGGATATTCATATTGGGTATGGATATAGTGAAGCACGATGATAAGAAATTGTTTTCTATTTTCGGTATTGATGATACCGGAGTTATTCTTAAAAGAGAAGTGTCGGTCGATGAGCTTGAGAATATTATTTTCAATCGTAAGCCTGATGTTATTGCTTTAGAATCTGTTTATGAGATTGGTGATAAGGAGAGTATTCTTAAGTTTGCCAGAAGTCTTCCTTCTGGGATAGATCTTGGGTTTATATTATTTTTCTGGAAGAGGGGTTAACAAAAATTATAAAAAAGCATCCGAAAAGGCTAGAATTGTCGCTCTTTTAGTTAAAAACGGTATAGGAAAAAAAGTTAACCTTACAGAAGGAACAAAGATACGTGTTTCCAAAGGTTCTGAAAACCTTAATAATAAAGAAGAAAGCGGAATAGAGAATCTTATTAGAAAAAAAATTAATGAAATCAAATTTAAATTAGAAAATAATAATTTAGAATATGTATTCGAAGAAAAAGAAAAAAATGACTCAATAATCGGAGTCTTTAATGCATTCGAACCTTTCCAAAAAGTCAGACCTAACATTACTGAAATTGATTCTAACATATCTGTAACTGTAAAACCAGCAAAGAATGGTAATATAAGATTTACTTACTTAAAAACTGGTGAAAGACTGAAAAGAAACATCATTGTAGGTATAGATCCTGGCATGACCTCAGGTATAGGAATTCTTAATATGAAAGGTAAAATACTTCATGTAAAAAGCTTAAAAGACTTTTCAGTTACCGACTTAGTTAATCTAATCTCAGAACTAGGAGAACCAGCAATCATCGCTACAGACGTTAAACCCGTACCAAACAAAGTTGAAAAAATATCCAGAGTGTTCGACTCTAATCTCTTTGTACCAGACGAATCCCTCCCTATTAAAAAGAAAAAAGAATTAATTGAGGACAACGAAATCGAAGTAGAAGATGATCATCAAATGGACGCACTAGCTGCAGCAAAAAATGCCTATAACGCACATAGATCAAAATTTTCTAATATAGAAGCCAAACTCACTGACGAACTAAAGGAAAAAAGTGGTAAAATAAAATCAATGGTACTCAAAGGAACAACAATTGAAAAGTCAATAGAAAAAGCTGAAAAATCAAATAATAGAATTTAATTGCAAGAATTTGTTTATTAAGATTTTTATACTAACAGTTCTTAGATTATTTGTGATTCAAATGGTTAAAATTTCAGAAAATGTTCATTGGATAGGTGTAAATGATCGCACCACAGACCTCTTTGAAAGTGTTTGGCCACTCCCGAATGGAGTAAGCTATAATTCCTACTTAATAAATGATGAGGACACTGTTCTAGTCGATACTGTTAAAGAATCATTTGGAAGTGAATTTAGAGAAAATATTAATAGACATTTAGATATTGATGAAATTGATTACATTGTAATTAATCATATGGAACCAGACCATAGCGGTACCTTACCAACTATTAAACGATTAGCTCCAAACGCTACCCTGCTCGGAACTGAAAAAACTAAAAACCTTTTAAACAGTTTCTACGGAATAGAAAATGATATAAAAGTTATTAACGATGGAGAAGAGATTGATATTGGAAAAAGAACGCTTAAATTCTATGAAACACCATTCGTTCACTGGCCAGAAACAATGATGACCTACGAGAAAAAAGACAAAATCCTATTCTCCGGAGACGCATTTGGAGGATTTGGAGCGCTTGACGGCGGAATCTTTGATGATCAAATGGATCTAGAATTTTACGATGATCAAATACTCAGATACTTCTCAAACATCGTAGGAATGCACTCACAATCCGTACAAACAGCATTAAACAAGTTAAGCAATGTTGACGTCAATACTGTTGCTCCCACCCATGGGTTAGTATGGAGAGAAGAACCTGAAACTATTATCGAACACTATGATAAATGGAGTAGCATGACTGGTGAAAACGGGATCACAATGGTTTACGGTTCTATGTACGGTAATACTCGGGAAATGATGGAATCTATAGCTGAAGGAGTAAAAGAAGTTGGATGTAAAAACTTTAAAATCCTAGATGCTTCAAGAGTTGACCTAAGCTTCTTGCTTTCAGAATCATGGAGGCGAGAAGGCCTAATAATCGGTTCCCCAACCTATGATGCGAGGGTATTCCCACCAGTTGATCAATTCTTAAATATTGTCAAGAAAAAGAACCTGAAGAATAGAATAGCTGGAATCTTTGGATCATATGGATGGTCAGGTGGAGCTGTTAAGAGAATAAAAGAAGTTGTAGAAAATCTGGGTTGGGAAATGGTTGAACCCGTAGCTGATTTCAACGGGCATCCTAGTGAGAAAGAGTTAGAAAAAGGAAAAGAACTTGGAAGAGAAATGGCTAAAAAAGTTGTTTAATACTTCTATTTTTTATTTATTAACTTTCATTACCATCATTCTGTGATCTTTTTCAAAAGGAGATAGATCAATTTCTTCCAGGAACTCTACATTAATTTCAGATTTAATATAATCCTTTATTTCTTTGTATATTTTTTCAGGATCTTCTGTTACATCTACAGATCTTGCTTTCACTGCTAAATACCCATAACCATCATCTTTCAAGAATTCGGAATTTTTAACAAAGATTTCACCTTGCTTTCTATGAGAGACATCCTGGTAAAGTATATCTACTTCAGGCACAAGATCAGCGTATTCAACTGGGTTACTTGCATCTTGGAGCATTGGTACAATATTCCCTCGATCTTCAGAAACCGAAATTAGTTCTCTTAATACCCTTGAAGAAATGTCTATACCGAAAACAGTGTCAGAAATATCGCTTACATGGCTTGCAGTTGTTCCAGTAGCAATTCCCAGGTAAAGAACCAAACTGTTTTTATTGAGTGGGAAATTTTTTAATCCGTTCTTTATTGCCGCACCTAGTTTGGATCTGTTAGGGTCCCAACCTCTGTATTCTGTCCCTTTTTCATTTACTAGGTTTTCTCCGTAAACCCGTTTTCCAGGGGTTAGATTTTTTGTATAAATTTTATTGTTTTCTTGGTAGACTCCGTTCAGTATTTCTTCCACAATTACACCATCCCTTCCTCTTCTTTTATTTCTTTAATTCGTTCTTCTAATTCTTGTTTTATAGGTTCGGCTTTGTATTCGCCTGAGTAATGATCTATTCTTGCAGCGATTGTTATTTTTCCAGCTAAAGCTCTAGAGATTCTACCTCTGATCTTATGAGAGTTCTTCTGGATCATAGGATGTTTATATATTATTCCATGTTTAGGAGGGCTAGTACCACTTCTTAGATGCTTAAATAAGGCCTGTTCAGCCCCTAATACCTGTACAGTACTGGAAGGAGACATAGCAAGACTCTCCAAACCTCCAGATAATGAAATCAAACCGGCTCCAATCTTTGCTCCCGCGAGCTCTTTCAAATTCGGAGCAAGATCTGACATAACCTCTTCGACGTAATCAACCATTTTTTCTCTAGTATTTCGAAGATCACCGACCCTATTGGCCATAATAAGTATCATTTCAAGATCATTTTTTCCAACTTCAGCCCCTACGCTATCATTCCTCTTATCTGAAATCCATTTTGCTTTCTTTTCATGTAAATCAGAAGCATCAAGAATTTTTTCTTGAGTGAAATTATCTCTTTCACCCAGTTCACAGATGAGATTCACGTAAGTTTCGTTGTCTTCAACTGCTTCACCCAATTCCGGAAAGTGTAAAGAATACCATTCCTTCAGTCTTTCTGTGTAAAGATTTAAAGCCTCGTCTAGGTCATCAACCATCTCAACAGCATTAATCAGCATCTTATCTCTTTCAGAAGATTCTTTCTGAATTCCCTTTTTGAGTATCTTGAGATTTATATAAAATAAGTCATTTAATGAATCCTGCTTGGTTAGGTTTTTCCTTATATTTTTACCTGAATCTAGGGGGAATTCCTGTGTTATCTCGATTTCAGTTTCACTTTTCAAGGTTTCAGAAAGTTTAGGGTTCTCTATTTTTAAAATTTCGTCCCTACTTATTTTATTTAATATCTGTGTTAGTTTATCAGTAATTTCGCCTTTATGAAGATCTCTAAATTCGTTTTCATTTATTTTTTTTGATTCAAATTCGTTATTATTTTTAAATAAATATATCTTATCGGTATCGTAGACTAATTCCATAATATCCCTCTTATTTAGATTTCTTTTTCCCATTCTTTGACTAAGACTGTTAATAGGCTCAGTGATATAGGTCCTAAAACTAAACCTTTAAATCCAAATGCTAGAACTCCTCCTAGCATTCCTATTAGCATGATTATATAGTTTACATGGGCTCCTTCTGCTGCTAATTTTGGTCTGACAAAAATATCTGGTACTGGAGCTATAAGTATGATTCCATATATTGATAAAAGAACTGCACTTATTATATTGCCTTCAGTTAGTAGGTATAAAGCTCCGGCCGACCATAAAACCCATCCTCCAACCATAGGGAGAATCTCTAGGAATATTGCTAGTGATCCTATTAAAATTGATAGTACTGGACCTGTTACGAATAAGTAGAACCCAATCCCTACTAAAATACTTTTAACTACCCCTAATAAAAGCCATACTCTTATAACAGATTTTAAAGTAAGATTAGCTTTATTTAAAAGCCTATTAGCCAATTCTTCCCTATCCTTTGGTAATAAGGACATAATCTTATTTACTAATCGATCTGAATGATTCATGAAGTACCAAAATAGGATTATAAATACTATTGATTGAAGAACTAGTCTTGGTAAAGAGAGAGTAAAGCTTGCTAGCCTGGAGGTAACTTCTCTGGACAGATCAGAAAAAATGAATTCCCAAGAAACAGGAACAATCTCTAATTGCTGGGTCAAATCCGGAATTCTATCTATTAAATCTCTCAAAGTTGCAATAACAGAATTATACCAATTAAAAACTCCATAAAGCAAAAAACTAATAACTAATCCAAAAAAAGCTGTTAAAATGCCTGAAGCTTGTCTCTCAGTGAACCCCATATCCTTTATCTTCCTATAAACCGGGAAAACCAAGTATGAAGCTACGATAGCGAATAATATAGGAGATAAAAAAGGTCTAATGACCTCCCAAGAAAGATAAATAACTACTACCGTAATCAAGATCCATGAAAGCCAGCTAGGCTTTATCTTCATTTAATCTCCCCTATCAAGGTACTTAGGATCCAAGTATACAAGACCACGAAGGTCAGAACCAGTCGAAGACAATTCCTTATCCCCGATCGAAACATAATCAATCTTCGAGGAAGAAATATCCGCCTGATCCTCCAGCTTTCTTATTACTCCTTCGAATTTGGCGGTGTCATCTATTAACCCATACCTTTTAGCGGTATTTCCATAATACGTTGATCCATCAGCGAATCTTAAAACTCGAGAGGAATTTAGATCGGTATTCTGCGCTATTACATTAACAAAGTCATTAAAAGAATCATTAATTGATGCATCGATATTATTCTTTTCTTCCTCTGTTAGGGCTCTCCAAGGGGCTCCTGTATCTTTGTACTTTCCGGTTTTGAATACAGTAACCTCAATTTTATTGTCTTCTAGGTTTTCTTTGTAGTTATAGTGTACATATAATACTCCTATACTTCCGATTGTGGCTTTGGGTCTTGAGATTATCTTATCTGCTCCTTGTGCTAGATAATATCCTCCGGAAAGCATGTAGCCTCCGGTGTAAGCTATTACTGGTTTCACGAGGCTTAGTTTTTTTACAGCGTCATATATTTGTCTTGTTGATCCTACCCCTCCTCCAGGGGAATCTATCCATAGGAGGACTGCAGTGACGTTATCATTGCGTCGCCAGTTTCTTAATTTCATTAAAGTTGGTCCTACTAGAGAAGCATCAATGCCTCCAGATATTCTCAGAACCTTTATTGTTTCATTACCTAACGAAGAATGACTTGAATCTCTTTCTTTGATTAATTGTTCTAGTTGATCGATCGTCTGGTTTTGAGCAGCAATTTCAGCATTTAATTTATTAATTTTTTGCTTATATTGATTTACGGTATCTTCATTAGTAGTTATGTTGCTTGAAGATGGGTTTGAAGTTTTTAGAGGTATGTTTATATATATCAATGCCCCTGAAACGATTGATAGAGCCAATAGAAGTGTTAATACTATTGAGATGTACTTCCATATCTGATTATCAGCCATGATATCCAGCTTATAATTAGTTCTTTACATTAAATGTCTTTCCATTCCCATAAAAAAATAAATAACCATTTAAAAACTCTTAAAAAAATAATAAATTACAAAAACCAAATAAAAACCATCAAAATATAAAATAATTACTCCAATATAGATATAAATAAAAAAATTCCGAATGTAGCATTAATCACGGAAATAATAAAAATCACATCCGAATACCTTTATTAAAATACTTCAATCATAAATTCATCCCATCCTGGATTTAATTTAAAAACCGTCACAAGAATAGGATCTTTACTAAAGGTGGATAAGATTAACAGCGACCCAGAAGCGAATGAAAAAAGAAAAATATCTGAAACCAGTATCAAGGTAGAAGATCTTTCTTTCAAATATACTGAAGACGAAGACTGGGTCGTTAAAAATCTTGACTTAAAAATTAATCAAGGAGATTTCATAGGAATCGTAGGACCTTCAGGATCCGGAAAGTCCACGTTTGCACTAACACTAAACGGAGTAATCCCTCATATGATTGAAGGAAATCTAAAAGGAAATATATACATTAGTGGGGAAAGAGTAAGAGACAGTAAAGTCCATGAACTTGTTGAAAAAATTGGTATTATACTACAAGACCCTGAGTCTCAATTATTTTGCATGACCGTTGAAGAAGAGGTAACTTTCGGGGTAGAAGAGCTTGGATTAGATCCTGAGATAATTAAAAAGAGATTAGATTGGGCTTTAGAGGTTGTTGATTTAGAAGGTATGGAGAATGAATTTCCTGAGGATCTAAGTGGAGGGGAAAAGCAGAGACTTGCTATAGCTTCTTCTCTTGCTATGAAACCTGAAATATTAATACTTGATGAGCCTACATCTCAGATAGATCCCAAAGGAACTAAAGAAGTTCTTTCAGTTATCCAAGAATTAAACGATCAAGGTATTACCATTATCTTAATTGAGCACCAGACTGACTTTTTAGCTAAATTTTCAGATAAGATCTTGGCTATGAAGAATGGTGAAGCTAAATTTTTTGGACCTACACGAGATTTCTTTCGTGATAAGGATTTAGTGGATAATTTAGAGATTAGAGTGCCAACTAGTGTTGAGATATCTTATAGATTAGGATCGGATATTTTTCTTAGTTCGGAGGAGCTACTTGATAAGTTTGGAAGGGATGGTTATCGATGATTGAGGCTAGGGATCTATGGCATATCTATGATCCTGACCAAGATGCTAATAAGGCTGTTAAAGGAATTGATATTGAGATTGAAAAAGGTAAGAATATTGTAATTGTTGGAGAGAATGGATCTGGGAAGACTACCTTTGTAAAACACTTTAATGGACTTTTAAAACCTTCCAAGGGGAAAATTCTAATTGATGGCGAGAATACTAAGAATAAAACGGTTGCTGAACTAGCTAGTAAAGTTGGATTTGTTTTTCAAAATCCTGAACACCAAATCTTTGGAAAAGATGTTTTAGAGGAAATTAGATTCGGACCACAAAATCTTGATATGGATCTTGACGATGAAATACATGATTTACTGAATTATATGGATCTGGAAAGGTACGAGAAGAGATCACCACATAATTTGAGTGGAGGAGAAAAACAAAGATTAGCTATAGCTTCTGTTCTTATTATGGGTCCTGATTATCTAATTTTAGATGAACCAACAACTGGTCTTGATCTAAAAGGGATGAAAAGAATTCTAGAAATCATAATGGATTTAAAAGACCAGAAGAAATCAGTAATAACAGTTACGCATGATTTAGATCTTGCCAAATCTGCTGATAGAGTTATTGTTATGCATGAAGGCGAAGTAGTTCTGGATGGAGGGCCTAAAGAAGTTTTGATGTCGGAAAATCTAGAAAAATTTGGTCTTGAGCCTCCTAAAGAAGTGAAGATTTCTAAAGAATTAGGTATTAGGCCTAATTTTGATGTAGATGAGATAGTTGAGTTGTTAAGGGGGGCTACCTAGTGGTTGAATATTCTTTGTTCGTTAAGAGAGATTCCTTTCTCCATTCTTTAGATCCTAGACCAAAGATATTCTTAGTTTTTGCGGTTATCTTATCAGTTCTTCTATTCGATCATCCGCTTTATATGGGTCTTGTGCTTTTATCAGTGATATTGATTGGATCCTTCCTAGGTAGAATCAAATTAAGCGAATTTTTTAATTTGATCAAACCAGTTCTGCCTCTTATTTTAATTACTTTCTTTTTATGGCCCCTATTTATTAGCGAAGGAGAGATCATTTTTTCTTATAGGTTTATCAGTATTAGGATTAATGGTTTTTACCTTGGGGCTGCTATGGCTCTTAGAATTGCTTCTATGGTATTGGTTACTTCTCTTTTGATGATGACCACCTTGCAGAAGGAACTTATTAATGGTTTTAGGAAGCTTGGTTTGCCTTATGATTACGGATTGACTTTAACTATTGCTCTAAGGTATATTCCAACTTTGGCGAATGCGGCCCAGACAATAATGGATGCTCAAAGATCTAGAGGACTAGAACTGGATAAAGGAAATATTATTAGTAAAGCCAGAAAATATGTTCCTATTCTGGTTCCACTAGTTATAATTTCTTTAAAGATGGCTCATGATCTTTCTATTGCCTTAGAATCCAGAGGTTTTGGAACGAAAGGAAAAAGAACTATTATGAGAGAATTAAAAATGGGATATAAAGACAAATTATTCACTGGGCTAATTTTACTATTCATAGTACTGGTTATTGTTGCCAGATTATTGGGTTATGGAACTTATCAGGTTATATAGACTTAGATTCTTCACATATAATACAGTGAACTTCATTTTCCCATTCTTCAACTACCTTAATTTCTTCGTCATGACATTCAAAATTAACTAGCTTTCCAAAATCTTTCTCAACAGGTTTTTCCGGTTCTTCTATGAACTCTTCCTCAACTTCTTCCTTATTCTCCTCCGCAGCACCTAAATCGCTCGCATACTTTTCAAATTCATCACTTAATAATTGAGTTGCCTTATCTTCCATATAAGACATTTGAGCATCAGTCCACCAAAAATCAGAGCCTTCCCTCGTACAGTATGGACAATAATTAATTCTTCGATCCTCACCGGGCTCAGTCTGCTGATACTCTATTTTAAACTTCCTTCCACATTCGGGGCATTCTTGAGTTATAAATCCATTATCATCCGTAGGTAACTTTACTTTATCCATTCTATACCTCCAATATCATTCTTATAACTAAAATCCTATCTCTAAAATATTTTGATAAAAAATAAAATTTTTTCTTTTCCCAAACCCTATTAGTTTATGATGGAACCAGTTATTATTTATTGATTTTGACTACAATTTTTTTATAGGTTTACTTTAATTGATCCATGTGTGTCTACGGTCTAAATACTTTCGTGGGTAATATATAAATAATTCAATATTTAAGGCTATGGAGGTGTCGTAAATGTCTGAGAGCGAAGAAAAAATGGAAGAGATTATTACCGTACTTCAAGATCAGGTTATTGAAGATTCTTCAGTTCCAAAGAATATTGTTAGAGCCGCCAAAGAATCAATTCAGGCTCTAAAGAACGAAAATAAGGAACCTAGTGTTAGAGCGAGTGATGCTGTTGAAATATTAGATGATGTTAGTAATGATCCAAATATTCCCATGCATACTCGTACTATAATATGGGAGGTCCTGGGGAACCTTGAAACAATAGAATAATTTCTAAATTTTTGTTTAACTAGAACTCTTTTTTGTATAATTCTATGTATTCATTAATAGATCTATATTTTCGAAGGTGTTATGGTGAGTTTTAAAGTTGCTCTTTGCACTGATTGGTATATTCAGAGGCCCGGTGGTGTAGCTGCCCATGTTCATGGACTTGCTAAGACTTTGAAAGATCTTGGGATCGATATTACTGTTGTCACTAATAAGGAGTAAAAGCATGATGACCATGAACAACATCAAAATCGTCTAAAATTGATCC
>CAYTEI010000044.1:10460-13574 GCA_964436705.1 uncultured Thermococci archaeon | reverse complement strand
CCACTACACTCTACACCGAAAACGGTTCGAACTTACCTAACACCTCTCGATGCTGGTCTGAGGCCTTATCCAATTCCTCAAGGGCGTGGGATCACTTTTTATTCAACAGCAGACCCCCAACCAACTACCAGTTACCCCATAAATAGTATCGGAACTATCTAAGAGTTACAGCATTCACCCCCACGGCAAGCCATGAGGTATTCTGCCTTACTCTACTATAAAAAATTAAATTAGTATATTCTTTGGTTTAAATGATTCACAAGCTCTTCTATCTTAATTCTCTCTTGTTCTTTAGTGTCTCTATCTCGAACCGTTACGGTGTCATCTTCTAAAGTTTCAGAGTCAATCGTAATACAGTATGGGGTTCCTATTTCATCCATTCGAGCGTATCTTCTGCCAATACTTCCTGAACTATCATATTCAGTTATGAAATCATTTTGCCTTAGTATTTGTGTTACATCTTTAGCTATATTTTTAAATTCATCATTGGCTACTAATGGAAATACAGCAGCTTCTATGGGAGCCATATCCTCTTCAAACTTGAAAACATTTCTATATTCTCCTTCCTCTTTCTCTTTCTTGAAAGCACTTTCAATTAGAACATAGAGTGGTCTATCCACGCCAAAACTCGGTTCCAATACATAAGGTATAACATTTTCGCCATGAACCTCTTTTTCCTCCTCTTTAATTACTAAATCCTCTTCAGTTATCGTGAAGCCTTTAATATCCACTTTGTCTTGGTCTTCCAATTTTTTAAGTAATTCTTTGCCTTTTTCCTGAATTTTTTCTTTAATTTCCTTTGCTTTCTCACCGGCTTTTGGTCCTATTCTACTCATATCCGGTTTTATTGTTGTTACACTGATTTTCTTTGGTTCATCGTAATTTTTGAGTACTTCCATGTTTGCTCCAGATTTTTCCTGATGCTTGGATAGATCGTAATTCGTTCTCATGGCAGTTCCAGCGCATTCTATCCATCCAAATTCTTCGCTCCATGCTTCTAAGTCCCAAGTGTCACTGGAATAATGGGCTCTTTCATCGGATAGCTGTTGTCTTAGTCTCAAGCGTTCATAGGGTATACCAATTTTTTCAAGGACTTCAAACCCTTTATATAAGTAATATGCCTGCATCTCGGTTTCAAATATATCTTCTTCTAAAGCTTTCTCGACTGTGATATCCATAGATTCATCATTATTCTGTTGCATTTTATCTGATAAGATCCTCAGTTCCTGATCCTTAATATTATGATACTTGTCAAATTCTTGTTGTTCAGGGTCGTAGAAAATTTCAACTTCGGCTTGAGTAAATTCCCTCAATCTTACTACTTTGTTTCGAGGTGATATTTCGTTTCTGTAGGCTTTGCCGACTTGGAAAATGCCAAATGGTAATCTTTCACGGGCGAAGCTTTTCAGTCTTTTAAAACTAGTAAATATTCCTTGAGCAGTTTCTGGTCTCATAAAACCTTTATTACCTTCATAAGGTCCTATTGAGGTTTCGAACATTAAATTAAAATTCCATACATCTGTTAAATTACCTTCACAATTTGGACAAACAATATTATTATCCCTTATACTGTTTGAAAGCTCTTCATTAGTAAAACCTTCAGCAATCTCACCAATCTCGTCCTCAACTAAATGATCAGCTCTAAACCTATTTTCACAGTCCTTACACTCTGTCATAGGGTCCATAAAGCTATCAACATGTCCAGAAGCCTTGAATACATCGTAAGTACCTATGGTAGGGGTCTCAATTTCATGAAATCCTTCCCTCCTGAACCAGCCTCTTATCTCGTCCTCTAACTTTCTCTTTATAGAAGCTCCTAGCGGACCGTAATCATAAAAACCAGCTGAACCTCCATATATTTCATAACTCTGCCAAAGAAATCCTCTTTTCAATAAAACATCCCAAAGTTCTTCATCTTCCAAATTACCACCTTTCAAATAATTTATACATCAGAAATACTAATGAATCTGAAACATCCCTTACTTTCTGAGTCATATTTGACCCCAATACATTAGATTTCGGTTGAACCCCAATAAGAACCGAAGAAATATTAACATCACATTTCTCATTGACTAACTTCAACATTATAGGGAGTGGAATTCTATGAGTAGTTAGTGCCATGTCATCAATCTTTTTGGGATCTTCGATAACCAAATCTCCTGGATCACCACTAAAATTTGCTGCGTCAATAATTATTAATGAATCCGGCTCAATTTTAGCTATCGAACTTATAAAGTTTTCCGGTCTTTCTCCACAATTAATCAAATAAAACTCCTTTTCACCAGTATTTTTACTAGACATCAGCAATTCTCTGTCCTCTATTTCAAGTTCCGTGATTCCATCTTCCTCCAATTTTTTGGCTAAATTATCAACAATATATGGACCTATAGCATCATCACCACGAATATCATTTCCAACCCCACAGATAACTATCTTTTTAGCATTAGAAAGCTTAATCTCATTAAGGATGGATGATAAAAAATCCTCATATTCATCTATATCATTATCTCCCATAAAAACACCTGTTAAATGTCTTAGTCAATGGGGAATTAGAGAAACATAAATAGAATGGTAGCGGGGGGTGGATTTGAACCACCGGCCTCCGGGTTATGGGCCCGACGGGCACTCCAGTCTGCCCTACCCCGCTTTGCTTAACCCAGAATTGAAATTCCGTTGATCATATATAAGTCTTTTGGAATGAAATATTTATCAAAAAACACAATTCTTTAAAAAATCTTTAGGATCTATCCTTAAACCAGATATATCTTTAGAGATATTACTATTAAATCAATTTTTTTATTTACTCTTGTTTCAAAACAAATAATCTAACTAAATAGATTTTAGTAAGTCAAAAGCCAATAGGAGGTATAAATAATTTATTCTCCTACTCAGATTGTTTTTGGATAATCCACATAAAAGTCAATTTATTTCTTAAGAAATGATGTAAGGTGAGAAGATCTCAGTGATTAGTATTAATATTCTAGGATCAACTTATTCATTTGATCCAATAGGTTTAATTACAGGAATTTTGGTTTTTTAATGGGTTTAATTATTAAAGGATTTCTAAAAAATTTCTTGCATATATTTATTATCCATTATTGATTACTGTACTAC
>CAYTEI010000044.1:0-10360 GCA_964436705.1 uncultured Thermococci archaeon | reverse complement strand
ATTTCTAAAAAATTTCTTGCATATATTTATTATCCATTATTGATTACTGTACTACTAGGGATACTTGGAATTCCAATAACTGCTCTTGGGATTATTTTTGGATCATTGGGTCTTGGTTTAGCTTTTGCTTTAAAAGATCTGATTGTGAATTTCGTTTCCGGTATTTTATTACTGGGAATAAGACCATTCTTAATAGTATTTCAGATAGTCTTATAAGGTTAGAAAGATACAATTAAAGATATTGATATTAGAGCAACTAAAATAAAAACTTTTAATGGTAGATTATTTATTATTCCGAATTTTGAACTATATAATGGTAAGGTGATTAATCAAACGGCTTTTGATAAAAGAAGATTCGAAGTTGTTCTAGGTATCGGATATGATGAAAACCTCAAGCAAGCCAAAGAGATTGGAATTGATGCTCTAGAAAGCCTAGAAAAAGGTCTTGGAGAATCTGAACCTCAAATCCTAGTAAATGAATTAGGAGGATCGACAATTAACTTGAAGTTAAGAGGTTGAGCCTCTTTAAACAAATCTAGTATGATACAGGCTATCTCCGACATAAAACAAAAAATAAGAGAAAGATATAGGGAAAAATCAATAAGCCATTTCTCATTAGGACTTTTTATTTCCATGGAGAGACATAAGTATACGAATGAATCTTACTTATCTTTTTTATTAATAAAGGAAAAGTTAATAATCGAGGTTTTAGTTCAAAGGATTAAAGTTATAAATATTCATTCCCTTTACTCGTTAAGATGACAAGAAAAGAAGTGAAGGATGAAGATGATTTCGAACCCATTCCTCCGGAGAAAAAGAAATATGTAAAGGATTTAGGGGATGGAGAAAAAGTTATTCTTCCAAGCAAGGAGGAAAGCAAAGAAAAAACTAAAGAACAGCGTAAAAAGAAGTTAGAAGAGTTGAGAGAAGTAAAAAAAGAAGGTAAGGATCCTATTTCGAGAGTAAGTGAAGATCCGTCAGGAACTTCAAAAACCTCACCTAAAAAGGAAAAGAGTATTAATAGGAACGAAAAGAATTATCAGGAAGCTTCAAAACAGTCAAAAGATTCTTTAAAGAGAAATAAAACCGATAAGGCTGAAAAGGATTTTTTTGAATCATTAGAACCAAATGTTGAACCGGAAGAAGTTAGAGAATGGATAGAAGAACGTTTAAGAAATGAAAAACATAATATTGGTTTTTATATTTCAATTAAATCCAATAACAAAATCAAGCATTACAAAGTTTTCAAAGATGATTCTAGAAGAGCCTTCAATCTATTAGTTAAAGCTTATAGTAAATCCACAGGCAATTCACCAAGTAAATTAATTAAACCTCATAAAAAAGATAAAATCTCTTCTAATGAACTTATAAAAGCTATAAAGGAATATGAGATTGATCAAGAGAAACCAATATCAGAGCTTCTAAGGGAAATCAGAAAGGGAAAAAACAACATTAGTTTAGATTGAATATATCAAATAAAATTAGATATCATCTTCTAATGGTCTAATCATCAATATATTATTTCTCCTCACTACAGCTTTACCGAAAGTTCTTAAAACCTCATCTTCGTCCAAAAGCCGTGCATCCTCAATAGTTATATCAAAATTCTTATCATATCCCTTTAAAGTCCCCTGTATCTCTCTTTTATCTTTCAGTATGATCTTTATTTCTTTATCCAAATTATTATGAATCAAATTCAAAGGTTCTTCAGGCATCTTAATCCCCTGGTTTGATAATGTAGCCCTTTTATTAAGGATTTCGATCCTAAATCATATCTATAAAAAACAATCTAATATCAAATAATTCATTTCACTTATTTTATCCTGTCCCACTATTGATAGATTTACTAGCTAAATTACGGCCCCTGGCTGTTAATTCAACTTCTTTACGCTTTCGAACCTCATCCAAAACATCCAAATCTATTAATTTCTTATAGATCTCCTCTACCTCTTCAACATCCATCCCAACTAACTCTGGAACCTCAAAAGGGGAAACCCCAGAATATAAAGACACGAGAATTTGACTTTCTTCTTCATCAAGTTCAATCTCACTATCCACTTCTTCATCAAAAGTTCTGTGGATAAACTGTTCGAGTGACCCCATCATTGAGGAATGGCCCAATATATATGTTCCCAAAACTTCTTCTTCTCGCATATGTTCTATGTGCAATATTGATTTTTCTTTTCCTTTATATTCTCTTTTATCCTGGTATACATCCTGTATACTATCTAATTCAATTTTAATGTAATCTCCACCCTTAGTCATGATGAAAACAAGATCATTTTTAAGCCTAACATTCCCCGCATCCCATTCCTCATCCTCTTGAACTACCCCACCTTTCAAGGCTGGATGTTTAACTACAACTTGTCTACCATTAATTAAAGCCGAGTAAAGATTTTCACGGAACCGATTAAGATTACTGGAATTCTCAGCTGTTAACAAAGTCACAGTCTTCTCTTCCTTTGAATGAAGTAAACTAATATAATCAGGAGTCCTTTTAACGGTTTGATTTATATCATACCTGTCGCCAACATCTATTATATTGCCAAAGGGAATACTCATTTTTCCCTTCTTAGATTTTACTATTATTCGCTTATTAGTTAAAATTGCTTTAGCACGTATCCAAGAAGTTTTATTAGAACGGGTTCCACCTTTGATTAAGTATGGAATAGCTCTGCCATTAAGCTTATCGATTACATCTTCCTTTTTCTTCTTATTTTTGTTATTCTTATTTTTTATTGCCATTCTTCAGTTCCCCCGATCTTAGAGAGGGATCTACTTGCAAAAGAACTTATTTCATCATCATCAGAGTCAACCAGGGTTTCTAAAATCCTTTTTGCTTCCTCATTTGATGTTCGAGTCTTTCCTAATGCAAATATTGCCATTTTCTTCTTTGTATAATCTTTACTTTTAGCTGCTTTTATTAAATCCTTCACAGCCGGTTCGCCAATTTTACCGAGCGTTGTTGCAGTCAAAATACTAGTTTCTTCATTATCCGAATCTAAATAATCTATCAGTCGATCAACAGATTCTTCATCCTTTATATTCCCAATCATCCATATAGCATTTCTTTTCATACTATCTTTTTGAGCATTTTCAAGTATATTACGAAGTGCCTTCGATATCGCTTCCGTCTCAGCTATATTCATCTTATTAGATAATTTTTGACGAATTGAATGACTTTTTGATTCACTCGTCTTAGACAACAATTCAATCAAAGACCAAGTAGCTGACTCCCGAACTTCTTCACTATCATCATCAAGATAACTTGCAATTCTATCAAGATGTTTTATCTGACCGTACTCACCTAGCGATCTAACAGCCATAGCCCTAATATTATCGTCATCATCCTTCAAGGCTCTCAAGAAAGGTTTTTCGCCTTTACCTCTCCCAAGATCATGTAGAGCATCTAATGCTGCTCTTCTTACACCCTCATTATCATCATCCAATTTCTTCTCAAGATACTTAGCTGCTCTCGAATCACCAATCATCCCCAAAGCAAGGATCGCCGACTTTCTAACCATAGGGTCATCATCATCTGCGGTATTTATTAATGGTTTAACGGCCTTCTGTGATCCTAATCTACCTAATGCCCTGGCGGCATTAATTTTTAATACGGTATCGCCAATTTCTAAAGCCTCAATTAAAAGATTAACAGCAGGCCAAGGCATACGACCTTTATTAAAGTTTTTCGAAAGCTTTACTAATTTTTTTATAGATTCTTCATCATCCATTTTAGCAATAGCAGCACCTGCATTTTTCCGGACATCCGGATCATCATCGTTTAAAGCCGCATCTACGAGAGCATTCATAACATCTTCCTCAGAGTACTCAGAGAGAACTTTAGCGGACCTTTTCCTCATCTCCGGATCTTCATTATTCCTCAAAATCCCGATCAACTTATCCGTATCACCGGATCTTTTAAGATCATAGAAACTCTGGAACCCCATGCTATCCTTAACAATAGTAAATTTCAAAATATAAGAGTCTTTCCAACAATTTTCACACCCCAATACCTGAAATAAAAACCCAATTTTTTACCTAAAATATTTTGAGAAATAAATTAATAACTTTAAAGAATGCAATATAAAAGGGGGGTAAAAATTACATTCAAAAATGAAACTTTTAACTAAAGAAAATAATCATGGGTAACTGGATATTGGTCATAATAATATTTAGGTTAAAAATCTAAAGAGAGATAAAAATAATATAATTTGAATCATAGTTACATTTAAAATTTTTATTTTTAATATAATACAAATTGTACTCTAAATTTTATTATAAAATTCATTAAATTTTAGTAAAATCTTTAGCATGATTAAAATTGATCTAACCAAAAAACTTATTAGGGACTGATTATTTACCTATGTTGGAGAACGGCCATAGCGGTGGGGCAACTCCCGTACCCATCCCGAACACGGAAGATAAGCCCACCAGCGATCTGGGTGGTACTGTCATACGACGGAAAGCCCAGGACGCCGTTGTCTTTTTATTTTAAAAATGCTTTTCTAGAGTTTAATATCATTATAGGTGATTTAATGGATCTAGAAGCTATCAAAGATGAATTCAGAGACCATGAAAATGAGCTTTTAGGAGTGGACGAAGAATACTCTGTTCTTTTACCGTTAGTTGAGCTAAAAAACGGTCTAGGAATTCTGTATGAGTTAAGATCTGAGAATTTGGAAACTCAACCAGGCGAAATCTCTTTTCCCGGTGGTCAAATTGAGGGAGCTGAAACACCGGAAGAAGCTGCTTTAAGAGAAACAAATGAGGAATTAAGAATTGAAAAGCCAGATATAAATATTATAGGAGATCTTAACTACTTAGTATCTCCATACAATGTAATAATCTATTCTTTCCTAGGGTTTCTAGATATTGAAAGTGTAGAGAGAATTAATTACAATAATGATGAGGTTGAAGATATTTTCACTGTTCCTTTGGATTATTTTTTAAGGAACCAGCCTGATACCTTCAAGAAAGGGATAAAGATTGATCTGGACGATAATTTTCCCTACCATCTGATCCCGAATGGTAAAGATTATGATTTCAGAGAAGGAGAATATCCAATTTACTTTTATAAATATCGAGATTATACAATTTGGGGATTCACGGCCCGTATCACTCGACATTTCATTCAAACAATAAAGGAATAGGTCTAACGAAGCTCCTCTGGTATTTCATCTGCAATTTTGTCCCAACCAGCGATTATGGGATAAAAAATAGGATATTTACTTATCTTCTTGTGAATATTTAAAATTTTCATATCTATTTTCGATTTCAAAGTACTTCCTAAAACTATTCCTTGACAATTTTTCTTATCCATAATTTCATGGGCATTAAGAATTAACTTAGCCTGTAATAACGGTTTAAAAAAATCTTCTTTCATAAATTCATCCACAGTAGCTTTAATATCATCTAGTTCTCCTTGAAATGAAATATAATCAGGATTAAAATCAAAACCATACGCATACCTATCCAGAACACCAAACCAATCCTCTACATTACGATGAACATCATTAAGATCAAAATGAACCGGATAGATCTCACATCCCCTTTTCATCATTAACCAAGTAGCCAATGAAGATTTCTGTCCAGAGATCAAAGACAATACCTTACCCTGAGAACCAATAGGTAATCCACCGTAACAATCAAGAGTTTCACTGAAAACATAAGCATAATCCCCAAAAACCTCGATATTTATTTCTAAATCGTAATTCTCCAGATCAACAACTGGTTCACCCTCTCCACAATTCCTTACGTACTCCCCAACCTCATTCGATATCTCCATAGAGGTTAGATCAATTTCATCTGAAGACCTATTCGTAGTAATCCGAAACTTAGAACTAGAACCCGAATAATCATTAAAAATATCCAAAGATACATCCTTAATTTTCTCAAGATCAGAATCAACTTTAATAGCAGGGGAAACCGAATTTAAACCAAAAACACGTTTCATATGTTCTGCAGCAAGCCTATTTTTTTCAGTATAAACTACAATACGGCCTTTAGGGGAATAAATCTTCTCAAATATAATATTATTTTGATTAAGAGCATCCTTTATGTTTCTTAATAACTTCTTCATAAAAGAATGAAGGGTAAAATCAGATTTAACACCCATCTCACCATACCGGCCTATCACACATTTCTCTACCATACGTATCACTTATCACTTCGCTCCCTCTAACGCATCAGCACAGCGACAATCCCTTTCACCAGGTATCTTATCAACAGAATCTACAAGCAATTCTTTTACCTTTGGAATAATCTTATCCATCACATCAACAACCTCTTCATGAGTGATATTATCCTGAATACCCGCAGCACTGTTTGTAACTATTCCAATACCCGCGTAACACATCTCCAGTTCTCGAGCTAATATAACCTCAGGAACCTGTGTCATACCTACTAAATCTCCGCCTAGCTGGTTAAACATCTGTATCTCGGCTTTAGTCTCAAATCTAGGGCCATCTGCACAAACATATGTTCCCCCAACATGGATCGTATAACCTTTTTCATCAGCTGTTTCTAATACAGCCTTTCCAGTTTCATTACAATAAGGTTCGGTAAAATCCACATGAGCAACATAATCTTTGTTATGTGGACTTTCTTCACCATCATAAAAGGTCTTCTTACGGTTTGCGGTAAAATCTAAAAATTGATCCAATAAAACAAAGTCACCAGGCTCCATTTTCTTATTCATCGACCCCGAAGCTGATGTCGTTAAGATCCTTTCAACCCCTAATTCTTTCAGACCCCATATATTAGCTCTGAAATTAATTTGGTGAGGTGGAACACTATGGCTTTCTCCATGTCTAGGTAGAAATGCAATTTCATTGCCGTTCTGGGATCCAATATTTACATTAATCGATCCATAAGGAGTATTAACTACCTTATTAGATAAATTATTTAATATATCTGGATCATAAACTCCGGATCCTCCGATAATAGCATATTTAGGCATTTTATCACTCATTCAGGGTTTAGTGATAATTGAAATCAAAGTTTTAAGTGTTTTTTTATATCTCTTAGAATTTTGGTTGGTATGATATGGTAGGTTTTTTAAGTCCGGATAAGGAATCAGTACTGTGATAATATGACTGAAAATAATGAAGATGAAAGTAATGATAAAGATAAGGAGAAAGAGAGAAGCGAAAAAGCGAAAGAATTAAGAGAGAAAATGAAAGAAAGAATGGAAGGAAGCAGTGAAAAAGGAGGACGAGGACCTGGTGGACTCGGTGGTGGAAATCCTCTTGCTCAAATGATGGGAATGGGACAAGGCCCTGGAAGTTCTAGAGGTGGAGGAAACGAAGAACTAGTAAAAGAAGTGAAAAAGCTTAGAACTGATTTAAAAGAAATTAAAACAGATCTTAAAGACATTAAAGAAAAGATGGATTAACATAAATTACCATTTTTTTATTAATTCATTCTTTCCTCATTTGAAAAATAGCGTAAAATTTAATACTATGAAATCAAATTTATAAAGTGATAATATGTCAAGTGATGAAGGAGCAGTACCGCCAACTGGAGCGGGATTAATGCGGTATTTCGATACCGAAGATGAAGGGCCTAAAATCCATCCTAAAGTAGTAATAGGAGCAGGAATAGCCGTTGCCATAATTGAAGTGCTTTTAAATATCTATGGTTCACAAATTTTCGGAATATAAGTCCAAAAAGATAAACTAAGAAATCTTATAATACAATACTTATTATTATTTATTTTAATCCTATTATAATCTTAATAAGAAAAAATTAACTACAGAAAAGCACATTATTTTCAATGAATCTTCGAAAAAAAAATATTTATTAACTTTGAGGAAACTAAGTCATATCTCTTTTAAAATTATATGGGTCGATGTTTCTTGAATTCCTTCAACTTTGGAAAGTTTAGATAGAACGTCTTCTAGGGTATCTCTGTCTACTTCCATGATCAGGTCTAGTTCTCCTGTTACTCTGGATGCGGTTCCAGGTAACTCACGAACCGCTTCATAAACTTCATTCCTTTTCGGTGGATGGGCTTTTACGAAGATCATTGCTTCACCACCTTTTTTACCTAGAGCTTCTAGACCTTTGTTCGTAACATCTATGAACCCTCTTCCAGTTCTTATGTAACTACTTTCTTTTAATTTCCTCAAGTGATTACTTAGAGCTTGACGGGTGATCCCGAATTCCTCAGAAATCTCTTTTTGATCCTTCTGAACTGTCTGGACCTTGATTTCACTGCCTTTACCGTATAGCTTTTCAAGGATTTCGTATTGACGTTTTGTCAATCTGTCATCCATGTAATACACCATAGTTGGAATAGACCAAGCCTTATATAAATGTTTTGGTATAATAAATAGATAAGTATGAATTAAGATGAATCATATAATTAATTGAATCGAAAGTTTTGATAATCTATTTTACAAGCCTACGGTGACTTTTGAAAATTTTGGGGAGTGTTCAAGTTGAGTAAAGGGCCTATGAGATTTGGTAAAAGCAGTATATATTGGTGTAACCAATGTAATGTACCTTTAATAAGTGAAGATTGCGGTTTATGCGGATCTAAGGGGGAAAAATTAGAATTAACCCCGCCAGGAGATCTGGCACCACCTTTCAATAAAAAAGAACTAATACAGGAGATTATTGAGAACGAATTTAATATCCCAGGTAATAAATTTGTTCCAGATAACAATATTGTTTTAATAAATCCTATGCCCGCTTTAGATGATGCTTATCAAATAATTACGGATGGTATGATCCTAGGCCAACTTAGATTTGAACCTGATAAAAAGGATTGGCGAATAATACTTCAAGAGGAAGGAGCCGCTAGGGCATATCTTTTAGGTTGTGAAAGTAATATAGTTAAAGTTGATGAGGGAGCAGTTCCTTACATAAAGGAAGGAGCCAATGCCTTGGCCCCAGGAATTGTTGAGAGTGATCGTGACATTGAATATGGAGATGAGTGCATAATTATTAGAGACTCTAGTGGAAATAGAAAGCCTAATGACGTTCTTGGTACTGGTCTAGCTAAGATGGATGGTCAGGAAATGATTGAAAGTAGTCATGGAGTTGGAGTGAAGTCTAGAGGAAGTAGAGATCTTGATTATAAAGATCTTTCCATGAGTAGAGATTGGGATGATGTTTTAGGGGCGAATCGTGAGCACCTTGAAGATAAGGTGGAGGAAGCTATTGGTTTTATGGAGAATCTTAGTAAGGATAAAGATCTTCCTATTGGAGTTATGTTTTCCGGAGGTAAGGATAGTCTAGCTGTTCTTTTACTTGCTCTTAACCTTTTTAATAAGGATAAGTTTGATATTATCTTTAATGATACAGGAATAGAGTTTCCAGAAACTTTTGAATATATTGAAGAAATTGAGCAAGAGATCGATAAGGAAATTGAAAGAGCAGAAGCTGGGGAGATTTTTTGGGATGCTATAGAAGACTTTGGTCCTCCTGGAAAAGATTATCGATGGTGCTGTAAGACCAGTAAGTTGGGGCCTATTTCCAACTTCATTGAAGAGGAGTATAATGGGGAAGGGGAAAAATTGCTCGTTTTCAGCGGGGAAAGAAAATATGAATCTCAAAGCCGTCATGACAGAGGTAGGACTTGGCGTAATCCTTGGATCCCGGGAGAGGTAGGAGCTAGTCCAATTAAGCATTGGAGAGCTTTGGAAGTTTGGTTATATATTTTTGACAATGACCTTCCTTACAATGAGCTTTACGAAGATTTTGATAGGATAGGTTGTTGGCTTTGCCCTAGTTCCAGTCTAGCAGAACTTACTTATGTACAAAGAACCCATCCAGAGTTATGGGATAAATTTAGGACAGAATTAGAGAATTTTGCCGATCAAAAAGATCTACCCGAGGAGTGGATAGAGAATGGTTTTTGGCGTTGGAAAGAATTGACTTCTGGAGAGGAAAATTTGGCAGAAGACCTTGATCTAGATCCTGCAGAACTTAGTAAAGAAAGGGGTAGGAAAGAGATTGAAATTCTAAAAACTTTAGAATCAGAAAAAAAAGATTTAATTAATCGAAAACTGGATTTAGAAAGCTTAAATCGGGCTCTTAATATATTGGGTGAATATAGGATAGAGGAATGTGAGGAAGATTTTAGGATAGTTTTTGAAGAGAAGGATTTAGAAATTGGTTCTGATTATATTAAGGGCAAGAAGTCCAATAGGGAAAAAGCTCTTAATGTTGTTAAAAAAGCCTTTGAATGTGTTGAATGTAAGGTTTGTGGTTCGGTTTGCCCGATTGGAGCTATTTATTTTGATGAATTTGGAGTTTATGTCGGTGAGGACTGTGTAGGATGTGAACATTGTTTGGAACCTTGTCCATTATCTTTTAAATAAGGAATCTTTGAATTTGGAGGGTTTAATAC
>CAYTEI010000043.1:760-13649 GCA_964436705.1 uncultured Thermococci archaeon | reverse complement strand
GGTCTTCTCAATCACTAAGATAAAAATATAGACCTATGAAGTGTCAATAGTGGAAGGATCTTGACGAATATTTGTTCCTTATTTCAGATCTCGTTTTTCTATTGGGTTTCTGGTTACTTAGAGATATGAGTTGGTTAAGGATCGATCCTTATTTTTTATTACTCGATTTAAATTAATCTCCTGGTTTCTGTGGGATCTCTTTATCTTAATACTGAATTTTCTGGCGGTTATTTTTTGGAAAATCTTTTAGGGATATATAACCGCTTATTCTCATTTGTTAGTGTTGATGGATCATCATTATAATACGATTTTATTTGATGTAACATTGTTTCATAATCCGTATCCCTTTCTACCCCTGATAATTAATGTGATAATATGGATAATCCCTCTTGTAACCATTGTTTAACGAAAATGGAGAAAATGGAAGACTGGGAAGGAGAATGGTGGTACTGCCCTGAATGCTTCAGAACTAAATCTTTTTCAATTCAAAGTAAAAAAACCAAAATAGACACTTAATAAAATTGGATAAGTCTCATTTTGTTAATTTTAATCCTCTTTTAGTTGTTTATAGGCTTCAGTCAGGACAGACAGTTCAAAAACGATCATAAATCCATTCAATAGCCTTCCTAGAATATAAGAAATTGGATTCATAACTCCTCCAAATATGTTAACAAAGGAAATAATTATCCCAAATGCCATTCCTGCTAATATAAATATTACTAGTAGTATTACTAATAATCCGAATATAGATAATCTATTATCCTTGGTTAAGTTCCAACTTTCTTTTAAACTTTCTATAAAATTTTTATCTTCAACTGCAACATATATGATCCAGAAACCAAGACTAATAGCTAAAAAGATTCCTGGAATTATTAATAATATTAGGCCAAACCCTACTACAGCGGTGAATAATATCCCTCCAACTATAGCATTCAATAACGTAGCGCCAATGTTACGTTTAAAAAACTGTTTTTGAACTTCATGTACATTATCTTGGGCAAATGATCTTAATGATGCAATAATTACTATTTCGTAGACTAAAAATCCAATTAGACCTATCATTAGTATTTCTAATGAAAAGAGTTCAGATATGAATTCATTAAAAATTCTCATCCCAGTCTCAGGAGATGTAGAGGTGAAATTAGAAGGAATATCTGGATTAAATAAATTATTGAACAAAAAGTTAATTATTAAATCAAGTACAAAAAAGATTCCGATGAAGATTAATCCATTTTTCTCTTTAGTATTGTTAAATCCATTTTCTATGGAACTTTCTATGCTCAATGCCATATTTGAACACAATATTATAAATTCATAAAATTACTTAAAAGCGTTTCGCAGAAAAATAATATCCAATATTAAAAATTTTCCGAACAAAAAGTAAAAGTCAAAAATTTTAGAGAAAAATGAATTAAAATATAATTAAGTTAAAACGCCTAAAACAAAACCCTAATTTTTCACATCACGGTAAACTAGTTGGGTCCAACTCTGTTAAGATGAATGTCAATTTGCGTTCCTCCAGCTTCCGAATCTTCTATTCCTATGCCCCCATCGTAATTTTCAACAATCTTCTTCACTAAGTACATCCCTAAACCAGAACCGGGAGAATTTCTTCCCTTATATCCCTTCTCAAATATCTTTTCCTTTTCATTATCCGTGATCCCTTCTCCATCATCAATAATAGCGATTTTAACTTCATCTTGGTCTTCCTCAGTTCTTATATTTATTCTCTCACAATTTGAATGCCTTATTGAGTTTTCTATAAGATTAGAGAACAACTCTTCTAGTAATTTCCCACCTTCGACTCTAAACTCTTTAATATCTGTACTTATCTTAATGTTTCTCCTGTCGGCTATACCTTCGTTATTTTTCATAGCCTCTTCAAGATATTGTTTTAATTCAACATCTCTTGGCTCCTGAGAATTAACTTTATTTAAATCCCTTATTTTCTCAATAAGATCTATACCTTCCTTACTAGAACTAATAGCCTTACTAAGCAGATCTTCTTGATCATCTGAAAGATCCATATTACCAAGAAGTTCTAAATACCCTAGAACTGTTTGACTTTTATTCCTGAGATCATGCCGCAACAAGGAGTGAAGAAACTGTTCTCTCTCCTGGTATTTAAGCCTTTTTAACGCCTCATTAACATGACTAGCTAACAACTCAGCCATCTCCAAATCATTCTGATCATAACCACCAACCTCGGTAGAAATAGCCTGAAAGATACCAATTCTACCAATTGGAACACTTATAGCGGATCTATACTGACCTTTCACTGGCCTAGCATCATCATTAGACCTAAGATCCTCAACTAAAAGTGATTCTCCACCCTTAAATGTTTTCTTGCTTAATCCGCCCTCATCAACAGGCCTACTAATGAAACCATCCTCTCCTACATCACTAGACATTGCTTTAGGAACGAACATTTGATCCTCAACCAGATCAATACCACAAACTTCAAATTCAAGAATTTCTTCCGCTGCATCAACAGCCAGTTGTCAAACTTCTTTCTCAGTTTTCGCTGATTCCATCTCCGCAGCAACATCATGAAGTTTTTGAACCTTCTTCTCTATTTCTTTCTGCTCAGAAATTTCAGTAACAATTACATATGCCCTTGAAAAATCATTACTATACTCATCTGGGATCCTGATCTCAAGAATTTCATCTTTCTCCTCACCATCAAGAGTCCTTGAAACAGTCTCAGATTTAAAATGAGCGTTATCATTAGAAATTGCAATAAATTCATCTTTTAAAGTTTTCTTTGCTTCATCAGGCATTATCTTATCCATATTTTCAAATAACGATTTTTTAGACTCGGCTTCATAGTATTCCAGAGCCTTCTGATTCACATCTTTAATTTGAACTTTACTCATACAATTCATAACTTCTTCAGGATTCTCATTAAAATAGGACTCTAAATCATCTACTTCGTCTTTAAGGTCATCAAGGTAACTTTTTAGGTTTGATAGATCCTGTTCCCAAATGGGTATTGGTGAATTCTCAAAAAGTGATCTATATTTTTGCCTTTCTTCACGAAGTTCTCTATCAGCTTTTATCTTTTCTTGAGCAAAGGCTAGATCACTTGCAATACCATCGATTAATTGTTTCTCTTTTTCTACTATAATCGGATCAGGTCTTCGGCAAACAGATAAGATTCCAGTTAAATTCCCTGATTGTATCAAAGGAGATATAATTGTTTGATGTGAAAAATCTTCGTTTTCTTTCGCTTGACATACCTCGCAATAGTTTTGAGGTTCATCCACGAAAATGGTTTCCTTCTTGTTCATGATTTCTTTTATACATCCCGGAATTTTGTTCATTTCATTTAATACTTGATAATGATCCTTATCCATTCCAGATTGTGCTATTGGGTTCAGTTGTCCATTTTCTGAATCAATCATTATAACGGAGGCTTCTAAATAATCTCTATGATTTACAAGGATCTTACATGCTTTTTTCAATAGCTTATCTACATCATTTTCTTTTGTTATTAGTCTATTTATTTCTCTAACTGATCTAAGTAATTTATTCAGGTTCTTAATTCTTTTTTGTCTCTTTTTTCTTTCCGAAATATCTTTCATAAATGCAAATGAGAACTCTTTATCCCCAAACTGAATGTAATCTAAATTAATCTGAACAGGGAAAGTCTCACCATTTTTCCTTACTACTTCAGTCTCTATTTCCAGGTTTTTTTCTGATTGTATTCGATCCCATAAATCTTTTCTTTTTTCTTTTGTAAGGTTTTCATCAATTTTCCAGGATTTCATGCCAACAAGTTCTTCCTTCTCATAACCAAGTTTTTTTGCAGCTTTATCATTTACATATACAAACTCCCCATCCGGAGCTGTCCAGAAAACACTTATTGAGGTGTTATCAACAGATTTTTGAGCAATTTCTGCTAATTTCTTGGCTTCTTCTCTTTCAGTGATATTTCTAACAGCTGAAAGTATTCTTTCTTCACCTCTAATCTCTGCTAAGCTTAGATTAACTTCTACCCAAAACTTAGTTCCATCCTTCTTTACATCTCTGGACATGAATGATTGAGAACCTTCGTCTTTGGTTTTTTCTAACATTCGATGAAGTTTCCGCTTGATATCAGGAGGATTATCTGAAACCATATTTTCTAAATCCAAACCGATAAATTCGTCTTTGGAATATCCGTACATATCACAGGCAGCTTTATTAACATCTATGATTTCTCCTGTGTCTTTATCATGGATGAGAATTGCATCGGATATTTTGTCAAAAACTTCCTGATGGGTTTTTTCTATCTTTCTTTTTTCCTTCCTTGATCTCCAACTTGCGTATTCTTGGATTATTGCATCAGATAAAATTTTAAACTGTGATTGCGGGTCACCACCTTTCTGAAGATATCGATCCGCTCCCAGATTGAGAGCATCGATAGCTACTTCCTCTCTTCCCCTTCCGGTAAAAATGATGAATGGGATATTGATATCTTTCTCTTTTACCTTTTGAAATAATTCTAGTCCGTCTATCCCTGGCATCTGGTAATCAGATACAATACAGTCAAAATCTAAATCTTCAACAATTTCAAGAGCTTCCCTTGGGGATTCAGTAGTTTTTAAATTGAATCTATCGTCTTCTCTTTCCAAATACATTTTTTCTTGCTCTAAAAAATCGGATTCATCGTCTACTAAAAGAACTCGAATTTCACTATCTTCAGAACCAGAAATACTACTCCCCACCATACAGAGCTTAAATATATACATTTTATTATAAAAATATTATGATCAGTTTAGTAAAATATCCGAAAGAAAATGAAATTTTTCCAATAAAAATAAAAGAATATAGATAATTAACATTATCAGTAACTAAAAAACTGTAATATAATCCAGATAATCATCATTTATAATCCAAAAAGGATTCTAAAATCCTTCATCCTTACTTAAAATAGAGGTAACAGACCCAAGTTCTCATAAACAATGACTCATAATAATAATTCGTGAGCCAAAATGTATTTAATCATCGTTGGCGCGGGAAAAGTTGGCATAAGAGCGCTTGAATTTGCTCTTGAGGATAATGTTGATACAATAGTTATTGACAAAAATAAAAATAAAATAGATAAAGCTAATAAAAAATACGATTGTGTTTTTATACACGGAGATGCAACCTTTAAAAGCACCTTAAAAGAGGCAGGAGCTAACAAAGCTGATGCTCTAATAAGTACTACAGGATCTGACGCTGAAAGCCTATTAATAATGAAAAACGGAAAAGAACTAGGAATATCGAGACTAACCAGTATAGTGAATCATTTCAGTCGAGTTGAGCACTTCGAAGAACTAAATGTCGACATAGTAGGAGACCCAAACAGAACAATTGGCCAATACCTATACCGATCGATAAGGGGGATACCAGCCAAAGATTACATGGCAAAAGGAATTTCCTTAAATAACTATATGAAATTGTCAAAAGGAGCTGAAGTCTTTGATATAAAGATTGAAGAAGATTCACCGATTATTGGGGAAAAATTAAGGGACATATTCGAACAAAAATTAAATAGAGATGAAACAATTATAATTGGAATAGATAGAAAAGGGGAACTAATAATACCTAGGGCGGATACTGAATTCCAGAAACAAGATTTAATAACGATATTCTCTAAAAAAGGACCAACTTCTGAAATATTAGAGATCTTCGCTGGAAAAAAATAATTAAAAACAAATAAATCCATTAGAAATCTAAGAGAATTCTTATATTTTAATTCTATTAAGAAATATTTTTAAATCTTTACTGGATTCTATAGATCTTTATTTCTGAATATAATTGCACTTATCGAGACTAAGATTATCGTAGATAGTAATAATACTGTTACTCCTATCCAATCAATTTCATTACCCATTAATATTTCTCCTGGAACAAAGTATCTGGAAAAAGTGACTTTACCTATCCAAGATAGATCTGTACCCACTGTTAATGAGTCAAAAACGTACATGATGAATATTAAACCTATAGAAACATTTTGAGCCTTTTTTACTTCATCAAAAATTACTGAAAGAAGTAATCCGGTCGACGCACAGGCCAAAAAGTAAGAGATCGAGACTAGATGTACTCTAAATAATGATTCAAGTGCAATAGATTCTCCAATTCCTTGAACTCCAAAATAAATCGCAACTGGTGTTGCGATATTTAAAATCACTATAGATGGAATCACAGATAAAAACTTTTGAACAACTACATTAACTCTAGAGATTGGATTAGCCAGTAAAAGATCAATACTTCCCTTCTCTACCTCTTCTGTTATCAGACCTGAAGCTGAGTAGGCTTGATAAATTCCCAATAGAAGAACCCATAACCATTGATATACCTCAGCCACTAGAAAACCTTCGATAGATGTCAAACTAGTGATTCCTCTGAGCATCACATTCTTTAACTGTGGTGGAAAGCTTTCAATATATGCATCTAGATTAAGGCCGCTCTGACTAAATGAAGGATACAAAGCAACCATGCCTAAAGCAAAAATAATCAATAACACTGTTAAAATCATTTTACCTCTAAGATCTCTCTTAAACTCAAAATAAGCTGTATCAAACACTTAATCACCACTATAAAAATGCATAAAAATATCATCAAGTGAAGTCTCACGAATCTCAATATCTAAGATCGTATACTTAGAAAGACGATCAATTAACTCATTGTAATTACCAGTTACAACAAGTTCTAGGTTCTCATTTATTTCGACCTTGGTTATTCCTTCAAGATCAAAGTCATTCGGATCAGGTTCTTCTTCAAGGTTAGCCTCTACAATTTTACCGCTTTTAGATAATAAGGTCTCAATTTCTTCCAGAGTAACTAAATATCCATCTCTAATAATTGCAACTCTATCACATACCTTTCTTACTTCACTCAGTATGTGGGATGAAAAGAAGATCGTTACATTGCTTTCCTTTTCTTGTCTTAAGAAATCATGAAATGTTTTTTTCATTAGAGGATCTAATCCTAAGGTTGGTTCATCCATAATAACAAGATCTGGATCATGCATAAATGCCTGAATAATAGCTAATTTTTGTTTATTACCGCTGGAATAATCCTTAACCCTTCTATCTAATGGAGGATCGAATAATTCTAAAAGTTCGTCTAATCTTTCATCTCCTCGAAGCTTGGTATAATAATTTAAAATCTTTCTACCAGTAATTTCTTCATAGAAGGAGTACTCACCGGGAATATAACCAATTCTCTTCTTATTATTAATTAGATCTTTATTATTTGTGATTTCTTTATCGAAAATCTTTGCTGATCCCTTCGTTGGTTCTAAAAATCCTAAAAGAGTTCTTATTGTTGTCGTTTTTCCAGCTCCGTTCGGTCCAAGGTACCCAAATATTGATCCTTCTTCTATCTCAAAGCTTAGATCTTCAATTCCTCTAACATCTCCATAGTACTTGGTTAGATCGTTAAGCTCTATTACTCCCAGACTTTCACCAACTATGAATTATTTGAAACATACTTATTTTTTGTGCCCAACATATTGGGGTACCTGAAAATTTCATCCAAAACCTTCCTTTCAGCTTTCCTAAGATGCTCCGAAACAACTGACTTGTCCACACCAACCATTTCAGATATCTCTTTTAAGGTGATATCTCGCGGAACTTCATAATAACCATTCTTATAAGCTAATAAAAGGATCTCTAACTGTTTAGAAGTAAGATCGTCGAATAGTCTTTCTTCCTTCGTATGTTTCTCGATTTTTAAAACTTGAACATTATATTCTTTAAAGGCCTGAATAACTTGATTTACAATATTATCTTCACATAAAATTTCTATAAACTCGTCATCCCCATCATAGTATCCTCCTTCATAACTTAGGAAACCTTTTTCATTCAACTTAATAATGTCGCCAACAGGATAGTGTTCTTCCAATTCTGATATCCCAACAACCATGTAGATCATGACATGATCTTTATCTTTCTCAAATACCTTAAAATCGTTTATAAAAGGAGCTTTTCTTATATTTTTAAAATAATTTTCCTCATATTTATCTTCAAATTTTACTTCAATGGTTTCTATTAATTCCTCATTCATTATATGATAACTATCAGCTCTAGCCCAAACTATCGATGAAAAGAACTCTTCAAATCCATAAACCTCCTCATCAACAGGAAATTTCAATTTAACTTTCTTCAACACAGACACCCAAGAAATTTTATCTATTAACTAATAAGATAAATACAAGAATTAAAACCTAATCGATACCGCCTATTAAGAAGTATTAAAAGAGGTGGCTAAATGAACAAAGAAGAAATAAAATCAAAATGTAAAAATATTGAGGACGAAATAATTAGGTATAGAAGAAAATTCCATAGAAAACCGGAATTGAAATACCAAGAAAAAGGAACATCCAAATTCATAAAGGAAGAACTCAAAAAATTTGGAATCGAAGTCAAAGAAGATTTTCTAGATACCCAAAGTATAGAGAAAGAGCTGAAATCTACTGGAGAAGAGCAAATAGACAATGTCGAAGATACCAGTGTCGTTGGTATTCTTGAAGGAGAAAATAATAACTCAGATAGAACTGTCGCACTTAGAGCAGACATGGATGCATTACCAATTTCCGAAACAAATTCCCCAGACCATCTTCCTAATACCGAAGAGTTTAGATCTGTGAATAATGGAGTTATGCATGCCTGTGGACATGATGCGCATATAGCTATGCTTCTAGGAGCAGCTAAAATACTTTCAAAGAACAAAGAAAAAATTAATGGAAAGATAAAGTTGGTTTTCCAGCCAGGGGAGGAAGGTGGAAACGGTGCTAAGCTTTTAAGCCAAACAAATCTCCTTGATAATGTTGATGCTATCTTTGGTATACATGTTTGGTCTGATCTTAGATCTGGTAAAATTAAAGTTAATGATGGTCCTATGATGGCTGCTGTTGATAGAATAAAATTAGAGATTACTGGTGGAGGAGGTCATGGTTCAGCTCCGCATGAAGCGAAGGATCCTTTATTTGTCTCATCAAAGTTGATTAACTCTCTTTATGAAATGGTCAATAGAGAAATCAGTACCTTAAAGCCTTCAGTACTTAGTATCACAAGATTAAATTCAGGGAATACATGGAATGTTATTCCAGCAAGGTCTGATTTAGAGGGGACTGTAAGGACTTTCGATAAGGATGTTAGGGAAAAGATTTTGAATAGAATTCAGGAAATAGGAGAATCGATTACGAATCTTCACGGTCTTGATTTTGATCTTCAAGTTAATCATTTGGGTCCTGCAACAATTAATTATTCAGAGGAGGCCGGTATAGTTCGGGATACCGCCATTAACCTTTTTGGTGAAAATGAAGTTACACAGGGCGATCCTGATATGGGATCAGAGGATTTTGCATACTACCTAAAAGAGATCCCAGGAGCATTCGCGTTCCTTGGTACTGGCAACAAAGAAAAGGGGACTACGAAACCTCATCATAACCCAGAATTCGATTTAGATGAAAAAGTTCTCCATAAAGGTGTAGCATTGCTTGTTGGAACGGGTTTCGAATATTTAAAGAAATAAAAAAAGAAATAGCTATCTTAATTGTATAAACCAAGTTGTAACCAAATCAATTATAATCCCGTATGTAATTCCTGCGAACCATGAAACTGGATCCCTTAGAGCAGTCGCTAAAAAAATTGAAGATGTTACTATTAACCCGAGCAGTAATCCTCGAATTGCAGCGTTTTTAAGTGTATTCTTTTCTCCTATTATTATCCATGACCCTGAAAATCCTATTAGAAGCCCCATGATTACTCTGTTATACCACATCCCAATGAGATACCATTCATTTCCTTGTATTCCAAGTCGGTATCCTACTCCAATTACACAGAAAATTCCTAATATTCCACCTATCAAAGTTGATAAGGAGATACGTTTCTGTTTTTCATTCATTATTCTTGGCCTGCCTACATTAATGTTCCTGAGAAAATTTGCCATGCTAGGGCTGATTTAGCGACTAGACTTAGTACTATATACATTTTTTCTCCGAAGAGGTAATTTCTCCATGGTCCAATCTTTTTGTATTGTAGGAGTTGGTTTAATGCGAAGATATTGAAAAAGACTCCTATTGATATGAAGATCGCTATTACAAATCCGGGGACTTCTACCGGTGATTTATTGACTGCGGTTACGAGTCTTATAGCTATTGCAACCCAAGGGATTGCTCCTGCTATGCATCCGAAGATGAAAGGTGACCATCTTGTTTTTTCTGTTTTTTGATTATAGAGCTCCATTAACCATCCGAAGAAAATCATTGATGCATTTAAAACGAATATCATTAGAAGTACTCCAATATCTGAAAATCCAACGAGCAGTGCTATTACCACGATCATTATTGAACTGCTGACTGAGTATTCCATCCAACGAAGGTGATTGATATTTTGTTTTAATTTTTCTACATACCAGTCATAAAGAAAACTAGCGATCCCGAAATGAAATATTGCCGATATTAACAGAAATAATGCAATTACTGGGCCAACCGTTAGATTAAAAAGTATTTCAGTTGTCATTGCCCCGCTTCCTGGAGGTCCAGCCTGATAAGTGTTGGTTACTGGCAAGGTAAAATCTGTACTCAGTATAAACATTAGTGTAGCCTGTAAGAGATGTAGAACCCCCATTACTCCATTAAAAATTCTTAATCTTTTAAATTTATTTTTCATACTTTTAGCTTCATTAACCATTTAAAACACGTCCTTTACTCATTAATTTTCTACAAATCTACAATTTAATTTACAGAGACATCCTATCTATTTTAAGTAGTGTATAATTTCATCTATTATTCGTTTATTTACAGAAACTTTCAAAATTTGTGGAAACAAATCACCATTAATAATTTTATCATAAATAAATATATACTTTTTCATACCTAGCCTCAAAAAGAAAACTACAAATAGAAAAAGATTGGAACTTATTAAATAGATAAGGTTATATACTTAATTCTCCAAATAAAGAAATTAAAAAACCTAGAAAGGAAAGAATCACAAAAAAATACATCTTAAAAATCCTTCTTTCAAAAAAGAATTTTACTCGCAAAAACACAAAAAGGTGAGAATAATAAAGAAAACGTCTTAAATAGTTGAATATAAATTTTAAATTCTCAAAATTTAAGTTTTATCTTTATTCTTCTGGGGGAAGTTCTCCTTGCCATTTGTGCATTAGGATGGAGCTGCTTGATTTTCCAGCTATCTTATCCGTCATACGTCCAAATAGATACTCAGATAGCCACCAACCCCTTGATGTCCCTAAGATCATTAAATCATAGTTTTCAGAAATCCGACTTATCTCCGCAGAAATATTACTTGATGACGAGATATGAGAATCAGCCTCCACATTATACTCAGACATTTTAGATATTGACTTATCCAATACTTCTTGACCTCTCTGATCCTCCTTAGAACCGGATTTCGATACATAAGCGAATCTTAAATCTGCTCCTGTTTCTTTAACAAGTTTTGAAGTCATTTGTATTCTATGTTCATTTGGGACAATTGATACAGGTAAAAGTATTTTCGAAACATTTGAAAGATCCTTGCGAGCTTTAAATACAATTACATCACAATCAGCTTTTTTCAGGATCTCTGAAACAAATCTTGATAAGGAACTCTGTGATTCACCAGCCCAGCCTAATAAGATTAGATCAGGTTCAAATTCTTCAGCTTCATCAATTATTCCTTGATTTATTGATTTAGAAGTTCTAATATTCCCTTTACTTGATATTCCCTCCATCATTAAGTTATGCTGACTCTCTGTAACTCTCTTAGAACCAATTCTCCATTCTTTCTGTGAATTTGAAAAACTAGACTCCTTAGTAACATGTATAAACTCTACCCTGCCCCTAACCTTATCAACTAACAATTTACTCAATAAAGTTAAATTATTAATATCTCCTTTATGCCCTATCGGAACCAAAATTCTCTCATAACCATCCTCAAAGTTTGAAGACTGATTCATCCTAATCACTCAGCTCCTTCTTAATCAAAATATTAAGTTCCACAACATTAACTTTCTCAAGACCAAAAACACCTAAAAATGGCGGCTCAGAGTTTTCCCGGATCATCTTCCTCAATTTTTCTTCAGGAAATCCAATAGATTCAGAAATCCTTGGTACTTGGAACATAGCCGCCTCAGTGGTTATATGAGGGTCAAGTCCTGATCCAGATTCTGTCACTAGAACTGAAGGTACTTCATTAGCATTAGTCCAATTCGATATCTCTTCTAAATCCGACTTTACCCTATCACTAAGCCGAGGATTATTAGGGGCCAGGTTTTGACTTCCCGACATTTTTGCGTTATAGTCTATGCTTGAAGGTCTTGGGTGGAAGAATTTCTGATCATTAAATTCTTGTCCTATTAATTCAGATCCTACTAACAGGACTACCCTCAGCAGAGTTATCCCAGAATATTTGCCCTACTCCTCCGACTAGTACTGGATAAATTATTGAGAATAAAAGAATTCCTATTAATGTTAATCTTATGGAAATTGAAATCATTTTGTTTCCCTTATTATCAGATTCTTTATTCATTTAAAACACCCCAAGATTCACTAATATAAAATCAATTAGTTTTATAAATATGAAAGGAGCTAATAATCCTGCTCCCCCATACAAAAAAAGATTTTTCCTTAGAAGCTTTGATGCACTCTGAGCTTTGTACTCAACACCACGCATCGCTAGAGGAATTAAAAATGGAATTATTAGGGCATTATAGATTAGTGAAGAAATTATTGTGCTTTGAGGGGAATAAAGGTTAAGGACATTCATTTGGCTAAGAACTGGTATACCTGCACTAAATATCGCTGGAATTAGCGCAAAGTATCTAGAAACATCGTTTGCAATACTAAAGGTTGTTAATGATCCTCTTGTCATTAGTAATTGCTTACCAATAGCAACTACGTCTATCA
>CAYTEI010000043.1:0-750 GCA_964436705.1 uncultured Thermococci archaeon | reverse complement strand
CGTCACCAGTCATCCCTACTAGTTTACCATCTTCTTGAACTTTTTCTACTAATTCGATCTTTTCTTCTGGTTTGAATTCTGCGTAGTAATCATCGATACCGGCTTCTTCAGCTACATAACGGGCAGTTCGTTCGTTATCACCGGTAGCCATTATTGTTTCTACTCCCATCTTTTGTAATTCTCCTATTCTTTGCTTGATACCTGGTTTTAATTCATCTTGAAGCTCGATCAATCCTACTATATCTTTATCTACTGAGACTGCTAACGGGGTTCCACCACTATCAGAGATTTTATTGGCTTTCTCATCTATTTTCTCTGGAACCTGATTAGCATATTCTTTTATCGCATCCACTGCACCTTTCCTAATCTCGAAATCTTCAGTCATATCTATTCCACTCATTTTAGTCTTTGCAGAGAACTCAACGAAATTATCCTCCTTTAATTCATTTTCATCGAATTCCGCATCTTTCCGTTTAGCTAGTGATACGATTGATCTGCCTTCTGGTGTCTCATCGAAGTAAGATGATTTTAAACTAGCATTTACGATATCAGAGTCACTATGATCTCCTAATGGTATAAATTCTTCAGCAACTCTTTCCCCAGTAGTAATAGTACCCGTTTTGTCTAGTATTAGTGTATCAAGATCTCCAGCTGATTCAACTGCTTTTCCAGATTTAGCTATCACATTATCTTTAGTTACTCTAGTCATTCCTGCAATACGTATAGATGCTAGTAATGCTCCAATAGTTG
>CAYTEI010000042.1:0-13658 GCA_964436705.1 uncultured Thermococci archaeon | reverse complement strand
TAATAAGGAGTATAAGGAGAATGAAGTTGAGAATGAGATTGAGACTATTACTGTAAAGGGTATGACTGATCCTATTTTTGATGTTAATATTTCGCCTTCTACTAAAAATAAATTAGGATCAATTTTAGACGATTTTGATGTTGTTCATGGTCATCATGCTTTTACTCCTTTGTCTTTAAGGAGTGTTGGGGTTGCTAGTGATTTGGATAAGGCTACTGTCGTTACTAATCATTCTTTAAAGTATAAACCCGATTCTTTCGTTTGGCAAGCTTTAGGAGATTCCACGCCCTTTGTACCAACCTATCTTCAGAAGTCTGATAGAATAATTGCTGTTAGTAACCCCTCAAAAAAATTTATTTCTCATTTTACGGATAATAAAATAGATGTTATCCCTAACGGCGTTGACGATGATAGATATAGACCTGAAGGACCTAGTAAGGAGTTTGGAGAAAATACTTTATTATTTGTAGGGCGGTTAATAAATAGAAAAGGGGTTCATGTTCTTCTCAATGCCTTTGATAATGTTTTAGATCATAAAGATGCTGAACTTGTTATCGTTGGAAAGGGAAATATGGAAAAATTCTTGAAACTTCAAGCTAAGATCCTTGGGGTCAGTGATCGCGTCCATTTCCTTGGTTATGTCCCGGAAAAGGATCTTCCCAAGATTTTTAGAGGGAGTGATTTATTTGTATTGCCTTCTACAGGATCAGAAGCTTTCGGTATTGTAGCTCTTGAGGCTATGGCCTCTGGTATTCCGGTTATCGGGTCTAAAGTGGGCGGGATTCCAGAAATCATTAAGGATAATGGAGTATTGTTCAATCCTGAAGATGAAGATGATATTGTTGATAGTATTTTGAAGATTCTTAATAATCCTGAATTGGCTGATGAATTAGCCAAGAAGGGACGTAAGAGAGTGGAAAATAATTATAGTTGGGAAATAATTGGAAAGAGAATAACTGATCTTTATGAGGAAATTTTAAAGAGAAATAGTTAGTGATTATCCATGCTTAGTAATGTTGATGTACATTATGCTGTAAAGGAACTTAAGGAAAGAGTTGAAGGAGCGAGATTGGATAAAACCTATCATACAGGAAATAAAATTAGAGTTAAAGTACATATGGCTGGAAAGGGTAGAAGAGATATCCTTATAAAAGCTGGTAAAAGGATTAATGAGGCCACTTATTATTGGAAGGCTGGTAATCCCTCTGGCTTTGCTATGCAAATGAGGAAACATCTGTCGAATAGAGCGGTTGAAAGTATTGAACAACATGACTTTGATAGAATAGTTAAGATATACTTTCCAGATTATGTTATTATTGCCGAGTTATTCCCTAGGGGAAAGATTGTATTCTGTGATGAGGATCTGGAGATCTTAGGAGCTACTACTTATGAGAAGTATAAGGATAGATCTATAATGCGTGGGGAGAAATACAAGTTCCCTGAAGCAGGTGCTTCAATTCTAGATATTGATCTTGATAAATTTGAAGACATTTTGAATGAGTTTAGTGATAGTCAAGTTGTTAGTATAATGGCTAAAGAGTTCAATATGGGTGGATTTCATTCTGAAGAGATTTGTCTAAGGGCTTCGGTTGATAAAAATAAATTGATTAAGGATCTCAGTTCTGAGGAGTTAGATCTTCTTCATTCTGAAATGATGAATTTATTGAATAGTGAGAAATCTCCTGGGATTATCTATAAGGATGAGGAGAAGGAAGATGTTGTTCCTATAGATTATCTTAAGTATAAAGATTTTGAGAAGGAAGAGTTTGATAGTTTTAATAAAGCTATTGATGTTTTTTATGGGAAAGAAGCGATGAAAAAGAGTGAAAAAAAGAAGAAAAAGAAATATAGAGATAAAAAGAACAAATTAGAACACATCATTCAAAGTCAAGAAAATGCAATAGAGGAATTCAAAGAAAAAACAAAGAAATTTAAGGAAATTGGTGATCTAATCTACGAAGATTATCAAAAAATTGAGAAGATAAAAAATGAATTCCAAAGTGTTAAGGAAAGAAAAGGCTGGGATTTCGTAAGAAAAAAGATCGAAGAAGGAAAAGAAAAAGGCAACGAGGTAGCTGAACTTATAAAGAATGTAAATCCCGAGAATAATACTATAGAGATCTCTCTCGAAGAAGATATCAAGATCAACTTAGGAAAAACAATGCACCAGAATGCCGAGGATTACTATAAGAAGTCGAAAAAATTCAAAAGAAAAATAGAAGGAGCTAAAAAAGCTATGGAGGACAAAAAATCAGAGCTTAAAGATTTAAAGGAGAAAGAACCTGATCAAATAGAAGAAACCTCTGAGAAAGAGATGGTTAAGTACAAGAGAAGAGAAAGAAAATGGTATGAGAAGTTCAGATGGTTTATTTCTAGTGACGGATTTCTCGTTATCGGTGGGCGAGATGCCACGACCAATGATATGCTAGTTAAAAAATACCTTCAAAAAGATGATCTTTATGCCCACGCTGATATCCATGGAGCTCCACATGTAGCAATCAAGAAAAACGAAAATATTCTACCCGAAGATAAGAAAGATCAAAGAAAAGATGAAATTCCAGACTCTACTTTAGAAGAAGCTTGTAAATTTGCTGTGACTTATTCTAAAGCCTGGAAGAAAAATATTGGGTCCGATGATGCTTACTGGGTTTATCCAGAACAGGTCACTAAAGAAGCACCTACTGGAGAGTTTTTAGGTAAAGGCGCTTTCCGTATTAAGGGAGAAAGAAATTACATTAAGAACCTTCCTGTTGAAACAGGTATCGGTATCGTTGAAGTAGAGGACGGTCCTAAGGTAGTTGGAGGTCCTATTAAATCTGTTAGTGAGTTTTCTAGTAATTATGTTGATGTTGAACCAGGTAAGAACAAGAAAAGCAGATTGGCTAAGATGATAAAGAAGAGACTTGGAAAACCGATTTCTCTTGACGATATTATGAGATCTTTACCTCCTGGTGAGGGTAGAATTGTAAATGATTAAAAATACCTCAAGAATTTTTTTTGAAATCAATAATTTTTTATTGAAAGAATCAAATGGGATATGATCAATATTTTTAGATTTATGATAGGTGATCCTTTGGTAAGAAGTTTAGACAGCTATAAGGTATTATTGATTGAAGATTTTAAACCCGATCAGTTGGCATTTGAAAGATGGGTCAACAAGGAAGATTTACCTTATGATTACGAAATTGCTGATTCAGTTGCAGAAGCAGAATCTATATTAAGTGATAATGAATTTGATGTATTATTGGCTGATTATAGTCTTGGTGACGGGACTGCTATGGATATTCTTGAAGATATTTCAGATACTCCAGTGATTATTATTACGGGTACCGGTAATGAATCAATTGCTGCCGAAACAATGAAATCTGGAGCTTATGATTATATTATAAAGGATGATGAACATAACTATTTAGAGATAATTCATTCTACTCTTGTCAATGCTGTTGAAAGAAGGAAAAATGAGGTTAAGCTAAGGAGGCTTTCAAGAGCTATAAAGCATAGTCCAGCAGGAATTACCATAACTGATATCGATGGGGTTATTGAGTACGCAAATCCACAGTTTCTGGAAATGTTTGGATTAAATATGGAAGATACTAAAGGGAGTAATATTGAGAATGTTAGTCCTAACTTATTTTCTGAAAATATAATTTCTGAGATTGGAGATGGAATTTCATTTGAAGAATCTTGTTCTAGTGAAGTAAATAATATCGATAATGAATCTACTTTTTCTGTATCAATTTCCCCTGTTAAGAATCAAGATGGGGAAGTAATTCAATACATTTTTGTTGCTAAAGATATTACAGAGCGTAAAAGAGTTAAGGATCGTGAAGAATTTCTTCATTCTCTGTTGAGGCATGACCTGAAGAATAAAATTCAGGTTGCCGACGGATACCATGAGATATTACTTGATAAAAACGATCTTGTCGAAGAGAATAGAGAAACCTTAAAAAAAGCTAGAAAAAGCTTGAAGGAAGGTAAGAGGCTTATTAAAAAAGTTAAAACCTTAAAAGAAGTTAACCAAGAAGATGAAAAACAACCAATATACCTAAATAATATTCTCAATCAAATAATTACTGAAGAACAAAGCAAAGCTGAGGAAAGAGGCATAGAGATTATTTACAAAAATGAGAAAAAGATAAAAGTAATTGGAGGCTCCTTGATTAAAGAAGCTTTTAGAAACATAATTGGAAATTCTATAAAGCACTCTAATGGAAGTAAAATAGAAATAAAAGCACTAGAAGAAGAAAGTAAGGTCAATATTGTAATTAGCGATGACGGAAGAGGTATACCAGACGACCTGAAAGAAAAAATATTTGATAAAGGATTTAAAAATGGTCAAAGCTCAGGTTCTGGTATTGGGATGTATATAGTTGATGAAATATTGAAGAATTACGATGGAGAAATAAAGGTCGAAGATTCTGAGATGGGTGGAGCAAAGTTTAAAATAAATCTTCAAAAACCATAATTTCTAAACAAGGGATTTAAATGAGTAATGAATTATCAGAGAAAACACAAAAAGTAGAACAATACTTGGAAGAATATCTAAGTATTGTATTTTCTTCTAAGAATAATAAACTTAAAGCTAAGAAGTTACAGACAATACAAAAAATAAAATCCGACTTAAAACAATTAATATATGAAAACAAATCTATATCTGATCTATTATACGATGATGTTCTTGAAATTTATTTCTCAAAGAGTTTAACCCTAATAGACCCAGAACTAGACGATGAAATCAGGACAAAAATTAAAGACGAACTAATCATAGATTTACTTCATTACCAAATAAAGCATTCTGATGGAGAGAAGAATACTTCAAAAAAGTCCTCAAAGATCTTAAAAGATGAATATAGGGAACCTTTGTCTGAAGAGGAAAAATATCTTATATCAAGTATTCTAGATACTCTTGATAAAGAATCTATAAATAAACGAATGGAAAACCTGTTAAAATAAATAGAAAATCATAATAGGAACTAATAATACACCCATACATTGGGATCGTTTAACTCCAATTAATGGAGGAATTATACCAACTAATGAACTGGTCAACAATATTATTATACCTATTATGCCTGTAAGAAGGTAAGTTATTAGCAATAGAAATGTTATAATAAAAATTACAATTTTTCTATATGGTACTTTATGGATTCTTTTTATGAATACTTTTGAAAGATATCTTCCCGTATAGAATGCGAAAGGAGCGACCAAGAAAACCGATCCTAACATTAATAAAAGAGTATCCAACGTTATATTTCCATATAAACTTTTTATAGATACCATTACCCCATTTCTTGTAGTTCCAACGATATAGAGAGCAATAGAACAAAAAATTGCATTACTTGTATTTATACTGCTAACCGAAGCTAAAAAGTCTCTCTTTCTAATTTCATTACTTGAAGAGACCCCAAATACTTGTTGGATTATAATTGCCGCTTGGGCGGACCCTACCCCTGGAAAAATCGAAACCATTGCCCCACCAAAAGACCCAAAAAAGGTATTTCTATATAGATCCTTTTTTTTAAATAACAAACTATTTTCTAAAGGTTGTTTAGGGATTTCCACCCGATTTTTTAAACTAATAATTAAGGTACTTATTCCAAAAAGCCCTGAGAACGTAGGAAATAACAAACTACCTTCACTAGGGCTTGATAAAACATTTAGAACTAGGTGTCCAAGATATCCTGAGATCAAAAATACAATAAGAGCTCTAAGCTTTCTCGAATCAGATAGGACCATGAAAAACGAGATAAGAAGCAGTAAGTAACCTATATAACCCTGAAAGGATTCATAATTTTTTATTAAAAAATAATAAATAGGTAAGACTGGGATCGTAACTAAAACAGCTAGAAAACTACCTCTCAAGGTAATTTCAATTGCTTCTAACCCTCGACCTCTTAGTACCATTTCATGTCCAGGTAATACGGTAAGTGCAGCACTTGGATCCGGAACCCCAATTAAAGTTGCAGGAATAAAATTTAGAAAGGTATGAGTAATCGACATAGCCATTACAATAGGTATAAATCTGTTTATTCCAAGACTTAAACCAGATGAAACAATTAATGCTGTAACTGTATTTACATGAATTCCCGGTATTATCCCGGTAAAAGTTCCAAGCAAGTGACCTAAAAAAACTAAAATCAGAGAATCAATCAATTAGGATCACATCCTCCTCAGTACTTGGATATATCATTTTACTTCCATAATAGGTATCAATACGACCTATTACTTTTATTTTAGATCCTATACTGATCTTCGATAATACAGAATTTTTTATATTTTTTTTAACGCCAACTAAAATTTTTTGAGAATTGTCTATAAGTTTGAGTTTCAGAAAACCATTTCCAAGTTCATCGATCTTTCTTATCTTCCCCTCCAACGGTTTTACTTCTCCTACCTTAGCTTCAGAAATATTAACCGTCTCAGATTCTTGTCTAAGATCAATAATTTGATATTTTATAGGTTCAAAACCATTATGAGAGTATATTGCTCTTATTTTTATGCTTGAAAGGATTCTAGGTTTTAACTTTTCTTCCATTCTTATTTTTCGTGTCTTGGTTTGAAGAATTGTTTTATTTTTGGTTTTTTCAATTACTTTTCCTTTAATTTCATAGGTTTTACCTATCTCTGAGTTATTAGAGAGTTTTTTATATTGAGTTTTGTTCTTAATTTTTTCTATTTGTACCGGTTCAACTTCAATTGGGTTATTTTTAATCAGGTGGTCTTTTGACTCAACTTGGCCTCTAATTTGTATTTTAGATCCTTTTTTTATTGTTAAGTTTTTTAGAAAATATTTCTGAGTTTCTGTGAGGTCTATTTTATGCTCGTATTTATTGATGATTTTAATTGTAGTTTTTTTGTTTTTTTGATATTTTTCTGTGACTATTCCTTTGTTTGCTATTGGTTCTCCTTTTTTCAGAGTCTTGGGTTTGTATTCTGGGTTTTTTATTTTTTTAATGATTTTTATTGGTAGGTAATGATTTTTCGTTCTTATTCCAATTGTTTTATATTTTTCTCCAATTCTTGGTTTTTCAGGTTTTCTTGTTATTTTTTGTGTTTTTCCATTTCTATAGATTTTCATTTTATGTTTAGTTTGGTATGGTGTATGGATTTTGTATTCTAATTTTTTGAGAGGAATAGTGAATTCTTCATTTGATTTCTCAATTATTATTGTTTTATTTTTTATGATTTTATTAAATTTTTTGAGTTTTTTTATTTTGGTTTCTCCTATTCCTTGATTGTATATCCGGTAAAATTGGCCGATCTTATACTCTGTTGATCTTATTTTCAGGGTTTCATTGTCTGAATAAAACGTAGTATGTGTATTGGTTTTTGATATTGGAATTGCTATTTTTTTGTTTAGATTGTTGTGTTGAGTTGGTTTTGTCATGGGGGTTAGGATAGGTTGGTTCATTATTAATATTATTCCTATGATGATTGAGATTGTTGATAGGATGGGGATTTTGTTTTGTATGATCTTTTGAGTTTCCATTTATATCCCATTATGCATTTTTGGCTTTTCATTTAGTTTTAGTGTTTTTTGTAAAGGTTTGTTTGGGTCTGTGTACTAGGTTTGGTTTTATGTCTAAATTTGCGAGATGGTTATAACCGTAAAGTTTATAAGTGAGTAATGGGGAAACATTTATAAGAAAGAAATTTTCCCAAACTTAAAAGGGTTTCGCTCATGATTCTCGCAGAATTTGTTAAAACATATAAAAGCAACTCAATAATCGTTCAAGCCGAAAAGCTTCCAAAAGAAAACGGTCAAGCCAAAAACACCGACAAAGAGAACATCGGTGTAATAAAAGAGATATTTGGACCTAAAAATAATCCATACATTCTGATAGATATAACAAAAGAATATGATGATATCAAAAAAAATGAAATCTATTTAGAGGAGGGTTAAAAAATGAATTGTCCCGAATGTGGGGGCGAGAATATTGTGGAAGACTATGAGAGTGGAGAACTTGTCTGTGAAGACTGCGGACTTGTAGTATCAGACGAGATAATCGATCAAGGACCAGAATGGCGATCATTTGATAACGAAGACAAAAACGAAAAGAAAAGATCTGGAGCACCATCGACATACATGATCCACGACAAAGGCCTATCTACTAATATTGACTGGAGAAACAAAGACAGCAGCGGAAGGGACATAGATGCAGACAAGAAATCTAAAATGTATAGACTACGTATGTGGCAAAGAAGGACCAGGGTTTCTAGTTCTAAAGATCGAAATTTATCATTTGCACTAAGTGAACTGGATAGAATGGCTTCAGCTCTTGAACTTCCTAAGAATGTTAGAGAAGCTGCTAGTGTTCTTTACAGGAGAACTATTGACGAGGACTTAGTCAGAGGAAGAAGCATTGAAGAAATGACAAGCGCCTGCCTATATGCAGCTTGCCGAAAAGCAAGAATTCCAAGATCACTAGACGAAATCAGCGAAGTGGCAAAAGTAGATAAGAAAGACATAGGTAGAACTTATAGATACATATCAAGAGAACTTGGACTCCAACTTAAACCTACAAGCCCTGTGGATTATATACCAAGATTTGTTTCAGAATTGAAGCTATCAGGAGATGTAAGAAGGAAAGCTGAAAAACTCCTTGAAAAAGCAATGGAACAAGGACTTACTTCAGGAAGAGGGCCGCTAGGTGTAGCAGCAGCAGCAATATACATAACAGCAGCAAATGAAGGTGAAAAACGTACTCAGAGAGAGGTTGCGGAAGTGGCTAATGTCACTGAAGTAACTGTCAGGAACCGATATAAGGAATTATCAGACGAATTTAATATAGAAGTCGCTATCTAATTGAACTATGATATTTGGGGTATAATGAGGATAGCTATTGTTTCTGATACACATTGTCCAGATAAAGTGGATAATTTACCGCCTCAGCTTCTAGAAAAGTTAAAGAACGCTAAAATTGATTATTTAATTCATGCTGGCGATATTACCTCTAAAGAAGTTATGAAAAAACTTAGGCAGGTAAGTAAGGAATCAACTTTTGTTAAAGGAAATATGGATGATCTTGATCTACCTCAAGAGGAAATAATCGACATAAAAGGTACACAATTTTTAGTTAATCATGGAGATGATTACAGTAGACAGTCGCTTAAGTATAAGGCCCTTGAGAAGGACGTTGATGTTTTGGTAACGGGTCATACTCATAGTTCTTACTCAGGGGAGGGTGAAGTTCTGATCCTTAATCCTGGTAGCACCACAGTTCCTAAGTATGAGAAACCAGGGTTTTTGATTGGCGATCTTTCATCTGATTTCACTTATCGAAGGATTACGCTTTATTGATTAAACTGAGTAGTAGTCTTCTAGCATGTCTACGATCTCTTTGCCATGATCGCTTAATCGGTAGTACTTTGAATCTCCTTTTTCTTTCATTTCTACTAATCCTAGCTCTATTAGTGAGCTATTACTGTTATATCTATCCCCCATACCTTTGAGACTGCCTAAAACGTTACTTGGATCACTTCTTACATTTCTAGCTAATTCTGATAAATAGGTAAAATTTGGGTGTATTTCCTTTAGGTAGAATAGTACTCTTTTTCTAAGTTCACTTTTGTTTAGAGATCGGATTACGTGTGGGTCTATTACATCTGCTCCTACTGATCCTTCGTTACTATTATCGCCGTATGGATTATTATTGCCTTCCATGTTATCCCGGCTATAAAGAGACCTACATATACAGGTAGTCTCCGAAACACTGTTACCTAACATTGTTATATGTAGGTAGTTTGAGACCTTTGGTTTTAATTATAGGGTTTTAAGTGTTTCTTAGAGGTTATTTGTAATTTTTTTCTGGGTTAATCGGTTTTTTGTTTGAGGCAGTTTATTTTTTAAATATAGGGTTTTGCTCTTTTTTCGTTGTTTGACGAACTATTTTTTATTAAAAAGCGAAGAGAAATACTTTTATACAGAAAAATACATAGATCTAAGGTGCTTAAATGATAGGAAAAACCCTTTCCAAGCTTCGTGAAGATCATGGAAACAGAGTTTGGAAATCACCGAAAAGCCCTTACCTAGAAGATCCTGACATAGTTAAAGAAGAAAACGGGAAAAAACTCCTTGCTAAATTCGTAATGGACGAAGACGTAGTTCTAGGTGTCGTGTACAATATAGAAACTAATTAATCAAAATAAAATTCAGGTCTTCTATCATCAAAAATATCATTAAACCGATTAATACTCTTATCTCTAGCCCTCACAACATCAATACCCGCCATTTCAATACCCTCACCATTCTCAAGATTAGCAATAACTTCCGAAGCAGGGTCACTAATAATACTATTACCAATAAATTCTAAATCCTTCTCTTCACCCACCCTATTCGCAGTTATTGAAAAAACCTTATTCTCTAAACTCCTAATCGGCATGGCATTAGGTGCATGAGGTAGAACCAAGTTCGACGGATGTGCAACAACATCAGCACCGTTCATGGCAAGAGTCCTAATAGACTCAGGGAAATACCAATCAAAACAAATCATAACGCCCAACCGAAAATCATCCAGATCAAAAACCTTAAAACCTTCCCTACCGGGTTTAAATATTTCTTTCTCCTCAAAAAACAAATGAATTTTTCTATACTTTCCGATATATCCAGTAGGGCCGACTATTACTGCAGAATTGTATAGTTCGTTACCGTCTCTTTCGGAAGTTCCAGCAACTATATAGATTTCCTTATTTTTCGCGATAGTGGATAAAAGCTGCGTGGTTTCACCATTGGGGATTGGGCTAGAAACTTCAAAAGCAGATTCTTTATCACTAAAATTATATCCAGTATCAAATAGTTCTGGAAGAACAATTAAATCTCCATCAAACAGTTTTAAGTAGGATTTCGCTTTAGATAGATTTTTATCCTTCTTCAGTAATTCTGGTTCCATTTGTAAAAATCCAATATTTAACATTTTGATACCAATTTATTAAACAACTCAAACTTAATCCTTTTTTCGATCATAAAGAATTGGATCATCAGGTTTTTGAAAGTGGATTTAGCTTGGTCCCAAAGACTTTTCTTATGAGCATTAATACTGGTATAATTTCTAGTCTACCTATCCACATATTGAATATGAGAATGGTTTTAGTTAAAACATGAGAATCTGGTGCTACGATCCCGGTGGAAAGCCCTACATTTCCTTGAGCTGAAGCAACTTCAAACATTACATCGCTTAAATCGAATTGTGGAGGGGTTGTATGTAAAAGCGTGAAGATACCTACTGCAAGAAAAATAATCCATAGTATTGTTATTATTGAGGCTTCTGCAATAATTCGGTTCGCTGCGTCATCATCTAATCTGTCACCATTGAATTTAAATGAGAAAATGGCGTTTGTCGGAAGTGATATCTTTTTAAACCATCTTTTTGCGCCCTTAAAAATTAGAACAAACCTAAATATTTTAATTCCACCAGCGGTAGATCCTGCAGCTCCTCCAATAATCATTGAGCTGAAAACTATTAATTTAGAGGCTGCAGACCATTGAAAGACGTTAGATGTTTGAAAGCCCGTACAGGTTAGGGCAGAAACAAATTGAAATACAGATCCTCTTATGGCCTGAAGAACTGAGAATTGAAGGGAATTCTCCGCTATTAATATTAGAGAACCTACTAATGCGATAAATAATAATGTTCTAGTCTGGAGTTCTTTGATTGCCTTAAAATTACCATTAAGTATCTTGTAGTGTACTAAGAACGGTATTGCACCCATTAACATCATTGGGATAGATACTATCTCTATTGGTACTGAGTCATAAACGGCTAAGCTGTTTCCAGTTATATCAAATCCTCCTGTTGCTATTCCTGTCATTGCATGGTTTAGTGCTTCCCATGGAGGCATGCCTGCAACTATATAAAGTAATACGCTAAATATTGAGAATCCAAGGAAGATCCACCATATGGTTCTTACTGTTGATACTATACTAGGGTGTATTTTTTCTGATCTTGCCTCTGATTTGTATAGTTTATTGGTACCGGTTCCGGGTCTAGTTAGGATTGATACCATTAATACTATTACACCTACTCCTCCGATCCATTGGGTTAATGATCTCCAGAATTGCATTGTATGTGGGATCTGTGAACTGTCTGGGGTAACTGTTAATCCTGTTCCTGTCCATCCCGACATTGCTTCAAAGACCCCATTTATAATAGGAAAATCTAGAACGATTATGAATGGAATTGAGCTTAGTACGGCTATTGAAAACCAAGAAAGTGCGGCTATGATCATTGCGTCTTCGTTTCGGGGTGGTTCTACATCTCTAGTAATTATCCTCGCAAAGGATCCTAAAAAGATAAATAATGCTGATAATAGTGTCATAGCTCTTAGTGAGTCAAATTCTCTAAAATATGCTGAAATTATAATCGTAACAGTAGTAGCTATTCCCACGATCATCCAGATATTTCCTACATCTCGTAATATTGTTTTCATTTTCCTGAAATCCATTTTAACACGCAATAAACTATAACTACAGCCAGGTCCCTTTTCGTTTTACCAATAATCGTTTTCGATATTATAGTTTGTTAATATTTAGTTAAATATACATTTTACTATTTGATTTTTCCTCTTTTGGATTTTCCTTTATGGTGTATGGTGGGAATTAATTAAGATTTTGGTTCCTTTTTTTAGGTTTTAGAAGATAATTTTATATCTTTTGATATTTTAGTGTTATCCGTGAAGATCGATGATTTCAGAGTTCTTAGAAATCCTCTACCAAAATTTTTATGTAAAAATGGATTCATTTGTGTATAATAATACTTAAATATGACTATTACGTATGTTTAATGTAGGGAATAAGTCGAGGTGATAATATGGCAAATCTCGAACACAGTCTTAAAAAAGAAGAAACGGCAAAATGGTTTCTACTAGCACTTCTTCCTATAATAAATATATACTACTCATGGAAGATAGCTGAAGTACTTTCCGGCCATTCGAGATCTGAAAATAAATTAATTCACAAAGAAGAAGAAAAATCACACTTAAAATGGTTTTTTTTAATATTATTACCTCCAATATTAACATTAGGCCTTGTTCTGCTATTGTCAGTGCAAGGTGGTATTCAATTTTATCTAGGAACTATAATTACTCTAGTCATTGATATTTACATCCTATGGAGAGTTTTGGAACTAATTTCAGGACATAAAAAAACTGATTCATCTTTTGGTATGATTGACCATAAAAAAATAGATCAGACGGTTACTTGGGTAGTATACTCAATCGTTCCTATATTGAATTTATACGTAGTTTGGAGACTATCAGAGATTATAGCTTATCATGCAAAAATTACGAACGAAAAAGAAATAGCTCAGGAACCTCAAAAATGATAGATATATCTATTTATTTACTATTGATCTAATCCTTAACGGTTTTAAGATAACTTATCTCGATTTCTATTCTTATACGGTATTAATCTTGATTTTAAAAGGCTAGATAGTTTAATTAACTATTACTTATAGTTAAATATTTTTCTTTTTTTTTAGACTTTAATAAATTAATAATTGCAAAAGAAAGTAGAACTTTCAAGGAAAAGAATTAGAAAGAAGAATGAAAGGGGATCTGGGAAAATTAATTAGTAATTTCTTCATGAAATCAATTGTAAAAGTTGAAAGAGTTAATATTGCTGTTAGATCCAGAGAAGGATATGGATCCGGTTTTAGTTATCA
>CAYTEI010000041.1:1895-13860 GCA_964436705.1 uncultured Thermococci archaeon | reverse complement strand
CAATTGCTCCAGGAACAATAGACGTACCAGGCAACAGAGAAGCAATGCCAGACGCAGACTTTGATGAATGGATAGACAGAGAAGAAATAATTGACACAGTAGAGTACTTCCTAACAAATAACTCAGTTGAAGGAGAAGTAGTTAAAAACGTCTAATTACTATATAGAAATAGCGTTAACAGGACAAATATCAACAGATTTCCTTGCTTTTCTTTTTTTAGTTTCATCCAATTCATCCTTACCCTTCTTAACATAAGCCTTACCATTATCATTCAAACCAAAAACTTCAGAATCTACACCAACACAAGCCCTACAACCAATACAGACCTCCTGATCAATAATAATCTCCAATGAGAACACCAATAACTAATAGATAACAAATTCACAAAAATGAATCACAAATTGAATTAATACTCAGATCTATTAATATTCCTCATAAAATATCTCTTATTGGGACAATGAATCTCCGGATTCTCTAAATTATCGATCCTAATCCTTCTCTCCCCAAATAACTTAATCCAGTCCCCATCAATAAAAGCCTTAGAAATAAAGACCTCCATCCAGATCCCATCACCCAGCTTACTCAAATCCCTAAAAGAAGATCGGGAAATATAGACTCTCCTCTGATCTTCACCAGGTCTCAGCTCAATTCCACTTCCCACAAGATCTTCATCACTTTCTTCCTTATCCAAAACCCATCTAGCATCAGTAATCTTCCCTAATAACTTATTTTCCATTGTCAAAGAATAAGGAAGCAGATATTTCTCATCAATATGGAAAAAATAATCACTAAAATCCCCAGATTTTTTATCAGCATCTTTATGAAGGTAATCAGTTACAATAAGACCCATGATACCACATACTACTAATAAAACATATATTGAAACTTCAGATCAGATTGATCTCAATAACTTATCCCATAAATACTCTTGGGAACGCCTTTAATAACCAACAAACCAAATAACATTAAGAATACTTACCGACCTAAAACAAATTAAACAGGGAGAATGATAAAATGAAAGAAAACTTAAGCTGTTACACATGCGGAAATAACATCGAAGATCCTAGTGTATTAGACCATCACGAATTTACATACCTGTTTCCAGAAAATGCATGGGAACTAGGAATAACAATAGATAAAATCGAAGAACAATTAGAGAAACAAGCTCAAGAACTAGAAGATGAAGAAGAAGCTGAAGAAGTAAGAAAACACGGCCCATTAACTGTTCCAGTCTGCTCAGATTGTCAGAACAAATCAAAAAAAGAAATAAATTGCTTTGTTTGCGGTACCGAGATGGAGTTTGGCCCTACGGAAGAACCAGATCTATCATTCTTACTACCAGAAGACGCTGAAGAGCTTGATGTCGATGAGGAAAGAATCAGATGGGAAGCCCAATCTCTTGAAAAACTACGTGAAAGCCCACATTTCGAAGCACCAGAACCTATAGAAGAAAGAGCCGATGATCAAGGACTTTTAATCGTTCCGGTATGTGATGAATGCCGAAGGAAAGCGGTAGCTGACAAAGGATTTGACTACGTTAATATCAAGATTTAAAAATATAATCCTCTACTTTCTTACTCTGTTCTAATATAAATATTTCTTTTAAGTTTTCAAGACCCCCTTTTATGCTTTATACCTTCTATAACTATTAAACTTTCAGATCCAGCTTTTGAAATGAATTCTAATACTAGGGAGAGAATAATCTTATTCTAATCGATCTCACTTAATCCAATAAAATCCCTTTTAACCAGTTCAAACTGAATCTTTAAGGTATTTGTTTAGCCCCATATATCCGGCACAAAATTTATACTAGGACATAGATTACATATTATTAGGTGTCAGATTGGGGATTATAGATTTTAATAATGTAACTAAGTATTACGGCGATGTCAGAGGAATTGAGAATTTAAGTTTTGAAGTAAAGGAAGGGGAAATATTTGGATTTTTAGGGCCAAACGGAGCCGGGAAAACAACTGCTGTAAAAACGATGGTTCGAATGATAAAAGATTATGATGGAAAAGTAGAGGTCATAGGTAAAGATTTAGATGACTGGAGTAAAGACTACTTTGAGAGAATCGGGATATCATTTGAATTTCCTGCACTTTATTCTAAATTGTCAGCTTTAGAGAATCTTGAATTTTTTGACTCCTTCTACCGTGAGGATATTGAAGATCCCAATAAGATCTTAGATTTAGTTAACTTAAGCAAAGATTCTGACCTTAAGGTAAGTGGCTTTTCAAAAGGGATGAAGAAAAAATTAGACATAGCAAGAGCTTTGATCAATGATCCTGATCTTATATTTCTTGATGAACCTATCTCAGGACTGGATCCTGGTAGCGCTCGGAATATCAAAGATATGATCCTCAGGAAAAATAAAGAGGAAGAGAAAACGATTTTTCTAACTACTCACAATATGTCAGTAGCTGATGAACTTTGTGACAGAGTGGCTTTCATCGTTGAAGGAGGTATTAGATTAATTGATGATCCGAGAAAACTCAAAGTTGAAAGAGGGGATAAGAGAGTTAAAATAGAGTATGAACTTGATAGTGAGATTAAGTCAACTGAATTTCCACTCCAAGGAATTGGAGAAAATCAGGAGTTCCTGAATATTCTCGAGAAGAATAGCATACAGAGAATGCATACTTTGGAACCCAACTTAGAGGAAGTCTTTTTAGAAGTTACTGGGGAGGAGTTGAAATGAGTTTTTCTACTCTATTTAAGTTAGATTTAAAGTTATATCACAGATACAAGGTTTATTATCTTACGATTCTTATTGTATTCATATATACTCTAATATTAAGGCAAATGCCTTCTCAGTTCTCTAATACAGTTGGAACAATGCTAATATTTTTCGACCCATCTTTAGTAGGTTTCATGTTTCTTGGTGCCCTGATCTTGTTTGAGAGAAATGATGGTTCCTTAAATGCTCTTATGTCAACTCCAGCTTCTTTAGATTCTTATATGTGGGCCAAAGTTATTACTATGTCCTTGATAGCCTTGTCATCAGGTCTATCGATTGCAATATTGGCTTTCGGTTTTAGTACAAGGTACGTTTTTATTGGCATTGGAGTTCTGTTAACATCTTTAGTTTACTCTTTGTTAGGATTTGCAGCAGTTTCCAGATACAAAAGTTTAGATGGTTACTTCACTATGGTTATCATGGTAATGGTAATTTCATTGCTACCATTCCTAGATTTCTTCGAATTATTTGAAACAAATTTACTATACGTCATTCCAAGCTATTCTTCCATTGAGTTAATATACTCAGGTTTCGTTGAATCTACTCTACAAAAAATTGTATTAAATTCCGGTTATTTGATCCTTTGGATCGGTATAGCGTTTTATCTAGCTAAGAAAATGTTCTATAGACACATTGTGATGGAGGCAGAAATGTGAATAAATTCATAGCTCTTTACAAAAGTGATTTAAAAAACGTTAGAAGGGATCCAATATTGGTATACTCTATCATTAGCTTGCCCATTATAATGTTAGTAGTAAGATTCTTCAAGGATCAAATCCTTACTGAACAGTTTTTTGCCGTGGCAGTGCTTTTTACTATGTTCTTAGGCCCTATAATCTTTGGGATGATACCATCTTTTATTCTATTAGATGAGAAAGACGATAAAGTTTTAGAAGCAATACGTGTTCTACCGGTGTCTACATTAACTTTTCTATCATATCGTATGTTGAATGGAGTCTTATTGTCTTTTATTTACGCTATAGCAGCTCCATATATAACTAGTTTCACTGGTATACCGTTAGACGCTCTCATTCTATGTTCGATACTTTTGGCTCTTGAAACTCCGATAGTGGCTCTGATGATCATGAACTATGCAGATAATAAAGTAGAAGGAGTTGCAGTCATAAAAATAATCAATGCCATCTTAATGACTCCATTTTTAGCTTACATAATTTCGCCAGAGTGGAGCAAAATATTACTCCCAGTTCCTTCTTATTGGCCTATCAAAGCCTTCATGGAAGCAGTGTTAGGTAATGGATTTCTAGTTTATATTATAGTTGGAGTAGTTTACTACATTGGATTACTTGCCGTATTATTATATACAGTACGTGAGAAAGTATTTTAAATTCTTTTATCTTTATTTAATGGTATATTTATCAAGTAAGTCCCGTAAATTTCCTTGTCTTATATGATTAAGATTCTATTTCCTAAGGTTTTCTCGAAAAGGATCCTAGAATGAAATCATCCTTAATGTTGGATAAGGCAATAAATTTGATTTTATCGTTCAGGCGAACTAAGAGTGTTGGTGATCAAAGAATTTAAAAACTTTACATCATCAATTTAAATGATTAATATGAGAAAAGTTACCATTAAGATATCACCTAATTCAGAGCTTAAAAAATTAATGGATCCATTTCTAAAGCATATTGAGTCCTATAGGGTATTAGAAATTGTTCGATTGGATTTTGAAAAAGGTATTAAGATAATGGTTCTTAATCTTAGTTTAAGAGAAGGTTATACTTTGGAGGAAGTTGAACTCCCGGATTTCGTTAATATTCTCTCGGTTTTGAAGTCAGAACAAAGAGATCATACAGTTCTTTTGAAAGCTAACGTTCCTGATGAATATAAGGAAATGATGAAGAACTATGGACAGAGTATTAATAAAGATCTAATTTGGGACACACCTTTTTTCATTAATGAGGAAGAGGCGATCATGAGTGTTATTGGGGAAAATGAGGATCTTCAATATTACATAGATATCTTAAATTCTTTCGCCGAAATTGAAGAAATAAAATACAAGAGAGCGAATTATGATAGTAAAGACTTGAACTCGATTTTGACAGATAGACAGAGGGAAACTATAGAGTTAGCTAAGAAGAAAGGATACTATGAGTATCCAAGAGAAGTAACTATAGAAGATCTATCTGAAAACTTAGACATTAGTAAATCAACTACCGCAGAACATCTTAGAAAAGCGGAAGAAAGATTAATGTCAGAAATTCTAACCAAATTTTGATTTAAAGTTTGATAAAATCTTAAAAAATATAAATATATGATTATCTAATTTAATTGCACTCTTTAGCTTTTTGATCTAATTTTTTAATGGTTTTCTATAATAGAATTTTTATTCAAAGCTCACAAATTTTTTCATGGTTAAAAGACATCTTGAGAGTGATATTTAGTACCATAAGAAAAATTGGAAAGAGGGAGGGACGATTATTATTTTAAGTGACAGGTCTTTTTTTAGAGTGAAGTAGATTTGGTGGTCTAAATGGATTTTTTGAATGGAAAGTTAATTGGTATGGTTCATCTTAAACCGTTGCCAGGATCTTACCAGTATAAGGATGATCTGTCAAATATTATCGATCATGCTATAAGTGAGGCTAAGAAAATTGAGAATTCCGGTTTTGATGCGGTAATGGTTGAGAATTTTCATGATGTTCCATTTTCTAAGGAAGTTGAGCCGGTTACCATTTCCTCTATGAGTGTTATTGGTAAAGAAATTATGGAAGAGGTCTCAATTCCGGTTGGTATTAATGTTTTAAGGAATGATGCATTGGCTTCTTATTCCGTTGCCTATAGTGTTGATGCTGATTTTATCCGAGTAAATGTTTTGAGTGGAGTAGCTTTAACGGATCAGGGAATAATTGAAGGATCTGCCCAAGATCTTTTCGATCTTAGGAGAAGAGTACAAAGCGATATACAGGTACTTGCTGATGTTCACGTTAAACATGCTCATCACTTTAGTGATTTCTCTGAAGCAATTGATGACACAGTAGAGAGAGGATTAGCCGATGCCGTAGTTGTTAGTGGGGAGAGAACTGGAGGATCCGTAGAGGTTAATAAGTTAAGATTAGCCAAGAAAAATTCGAATGCTCCTGTCATAGTAGGATCAGGAGTGACTAAGAATAATTTATCAGATCTTTGGGATTATGGCGATACATTTATAGTTGGTACGTCGATAAAGAAGAATGGAGTAACTAATAATGATATAGATTTGGAAAGAGCTAAAGATTTAGTTAAAAAGGCTCGGGACCTTAGAGTTTAAAGTAGTGGACATTTAATGCTCCAGCTACCTTTTTTCTTTAGAACTTTTATTGATCTTTGCTTTCCCTCCTTGATACAATTATCTATTGGTTTTTCTCTCACGTATTTTGATAAAAATCCTCCTATGAAGGAATCTCCTGCTCCTGTATGATCAACTACCTCTTTTTCGGTAATGGGTAGAGCTCTAAATTCCTTGAATTTTTCACCGTCATATATTATTCCTCCTTTCTCTCCGATAGTTATCACTACTAAGCCTACCCCCCAATCATGGAAAACCTTCGCAGCCTCTTCGAGATCTTCCTCCTCAGATATCACTCTAGCTTCTCTTTCATTTGGAAAGATTATATCTACTTTAGAGATAATTTCTTTCAGAAGCTTGTTCTCGTTTCTATATTGTTCCATGTAAGTAGGGTTAAAATCTAGGCTTATCTGATTATCCTTTAGCCTATTAATGAGTTTCAGTTGATCTTTTGGCGGGGTTGGAGCTAAATGATAAAGTTTAGAATTCTCATAGGTTCTGGGAATAGTAACTTCGCCGATGTTTTCCGCCACTCCAATTTCGCTAACTGGAGCCTCAACAGAACCATCCTCATGGTAAATCATCTCAATATTAATGGTTTCGCCATCAAGTTCTTTTATTCCTTCAATATTGAGATAAGAATCGAGTTCCTCCATCCAATCAGATGGAAAATCATTTCCAACCCGAGTAACAAGACCAACACTAGAATTGGTTAAACTGGCTGAAGTTGCGACAGCAGCAGCTCCACCACCAGGAATCAAAATCTCTTCTTCATTAGGATATCTAATATGATCTATAGATACATGACCAATAACAACTAAATCCATGTGTGCCCTCCTAGGGATCCCAAGTCTGATTTATAAGACTTTCTGATCCATCCTCAAATATTCACTAAAAGTAACCATTAGTCAAATTCACTTGTACCAAGGATCAATCAGTAAAGCATTGGAAAAATATATAATATCAACCCATCAAAATGTTTATCCAAAAACTAATATTGTAATCATCCACTAGGATTTAACTTATTCCCGAAATAAGTTCTGATCTAGGTAAGACAATTAGGCCTAAATTACATGCCGAATCAGTGCCAAGTATATTCAAATAAGGATTTTATACCCCTAATACCAAAACCTTTATAAAGAAAGCCCCTTTAACTAGGGTGGAGGAATAAACGTGACTGAATTACCTGTATCTCCGATCGATAGAATCATAAGGAAGGCCGGTGCTGAAAGAGTATCTGGCGAAGCATCTGAACTACTTGCTGAAGTCCTTGAAGACCACGGCAAGGAGATCGCAACAAGAGCAAACGAACTCGCCGAACACGCCGGCAGGAAAACCGTCAAAAGAGAAGACATCAGAATGGCTGTAAAAGAAGAATAATATTGTCTTATCTTCTCTTATTCTTTTACTTATTTATCTAAAATTAGTATTAGGTTAAGAAATTCAATTCTTAAAATCTGGATTCATTAATTTCTCTTTGACATCGTCTTCAACTATCCTATTCATTTTACCCGTTTTATAGCCTTCTAGATCTAGTGATATGTAATTAAAACCTATTTCCCTTAGTTTTTTCTGGATCCTATCTTTTTCCTCCATCACTTCTATAGGATTACTAACCTCTATGTATGCTTGTTTGTATGGGAAGTGTCTTACTCTAACTTCTTTGTATCCGAGATCTCTTAGGAGTTTTTCTGCTTTTCTAACTCTTTCAAGTCTTTCCTTGGTTAATCCGAATCCGTAGGGGAATCTTGAGCATAGGCACGCCATATTTGGTTTATCCCATGTGGGTAGTTCCAACTCTTTTGATATTTCTCTGATTTCTTCTTTAGTTATTTGGAATTCTATAAAAGGATGCCATATTCCATCTTCTGTTGACGCCTTCAGTCCTGGTCTAAAATCATCTAGATCGGTACAGTTTAGTCCATCAGCTATTTCATTGTATTCATTGTTTACTATTTCTTTGATCTTTTTGTCACGGATTTTTCTGCAGGTGTAGCATCTTTCAGGAGGATTTTCTTTAAGGTGTGATTTTTCTAGTTCGTTGAAGTCTATTACTTTGTGTTTTATTCCTATTTCTTTCGCTATTTTTTTTGCTTCTTTTATTTCTTCTTCTGGTATTACTGGAGAGTTTAGTGTTATTGCAATGGTATTGTTTTTTATTGAGTTGTGAGCGATTTTAGCTAGTAGAGTGCTATCAACTCCTCCCGATAGCATTACCGCTACTTCTTCTTTTTCTTTGAATTTGGACTTTATTTTTTCTAGTTTACTCACTACTTTCACCTTTAATGGAGTTTAATATTCTTATTGCGCCTGCGGCCGCTCCTATTGTGTTGCCTATGTTTACCACTAGTATTCCTGGGACGCAGCTTTGTAGCATTGTGGTTAGAGCTCCTTCTCCTTCACCTCCGTGCCCATATCCGACGGGTGTAGGGACGGCTATGACTGGTTTCTCGGTCATAGATCCAATGATCGGTGGAAGTACTCCTTCCATCCCAGCGAAAACTATGATAACATCTGCTTGTTCCATTTTCTTTAGGCTTATGAATGCTCGATGTATCCCTGATACGCCTGAGTCATGGGATTTAATTACTTCTACACCTAATTCTTCTAATAGTAGGCTACATTCTTCTGCGAAAGGCACATCTGATGTACCGCCTGTAATAACCCCTACCTTTCCAATTGTTTCTATTTCTGTATCTTTTTTCTTTATTACTAGGAGATCTCCTTTTTTTCTTATTAGGTATTTATTAAATTTTTCTTTAAGATTTTTTTCTTGGTTCTTATCTACACTCGAAATAAAAGCCTTATTTTTTTGTTTTAAAGTTTCTTTCACTATATCGAGTAAGTCCTCAGTTTCCTTTGGTTCTCCATAAATAATTTCGGGGAATCCTACTCTTTTTTCTCTGTGAAGGTCTAGTAGAAAATTTTCTCCTTCTTCATAGAAAAGATTTAATATTTCTTCTTCAGCTTCTTCATCAGATATTTCCTCATTACGATAGGATTCTAGAATATCTTTAATCATCTTATCTCTCTCCTAACTCCTTACTTGCTTCATTATTAACTATCTGATAAACATCTTTCAAACTAAGATCATTCTTTTTAGCAATTTCTTTACAATCCTCATATTCAGGAGCAATATTAACGATATTTGAGTCAAATTTAGCAATTTTAACCTTAACAGATCCAAGATCAGTATCCAATTCAACGATATCACGATCAGCCTCAACTCTCTCAGGATAAGTCACCTTAACCCCAATCGAAGAAGATTCACTTAACAGGGTATTGATTATCTGATCCTTATCCTGAACTGAAGCCATCACAGATACTTCGGTTGCAGGTCTATTCTTTTTCATCTGAATTGGGGTGAAATAAACGTCTAATGCCCCATGATCAAATAATTTTTCCATTAGGTAACCATAGAACTCGTTGTTCATATCATCAATATTCGTTTCTATTAAGGCGATCCTATTTTTTTCCCTAGGTTTTTTAATTAGAAATCCTCTCAAAATATTTGGAATACTTAGATCACGGTCTCCAGCTCCGTATCCGACTCTTGAAATTCTAAATCCGTTATCTCCGAAGTTATCGGTGATTTCTTTAAGGATTGCTGTTCCGGTTGGAGTGACGATCTCGGTATTAACGTCATTTATTCTCTTTATTGGTATGTTCTTTAGAAGTTCTGCGGATGCTGGTGCAGGTGCCGGGTACTTCCCATGTTTGGTCTTGACGAATCCTGTTCCTACACTAACTTCTCCACAGTAAACCTTATCAATATTAAGTATTTCCAGTGACTTAATAACTCCAACTATCTCTATTATTGCGTCAACAGCCCCTACCTCATGGAAATGAATATTTTCAGGATCTTTTCCATGTATGTTAGCCTCTGCCTTAGCTAATCTTTGGAACACTTTCTTCACCTGTTCTTTTATAGGATCATCTAGTCTATCAACTATATTAAGAACTTCCAAAATACTTATCTCTTCATTATCACCATTGTATCCTACTTCTATATCTGTTGCTGTAATTCCATTCTTCTTTGATATTTTAACTCCTAATTCATGATCTAAGTTAAGATCAGTAAAGGTTTCTTCAAGATCCTTTGGTTCAACTCCAAGATCGATCATTAATCCAAGTAACATATCTCCTGCAATACCCGAAAAAGGATCTAAGTAAAGGCCTCTCAAATCACTCAAAAAAATCCCACCAACTATAAATCAACTTCAACGTCTATATTTATTAGGGTACCAGAAATAGAGAACCCAAAATAGTTCCACCAGAAATACTAAAAATATCTTAAATAATTCTTCCACCTGAATATTTTAAACGTTGGAGATACATTTTGGTTGGATCAGGTGTCCAAATGTCTAACAGTTCAGAAAATGAAGATGAGATAGAATATCCCTATGAATTTAAAGAAGATATTAGAAAAAAGGCAGAGCTTTATTCAAAGCAGAAACTATATACAAGTCTAATCGGAAGTAATCTAATTCCATTGATCCTACTACTAATTATCTATATATCAGGTTTCTCAAAATGGTTAGAAACAATCTCAACCCAGATCTCTAATAACATTGGTATAATAGGTTCTGAGTGGTTAGGAACTACTATATTTGTCATACTCTTCATAATAATACTCACGATCATTCAATTACCAATATCTTATTACTCTGGATACATACTAGAACATCGATATGATCTTAGCAATCTATCAAAGTTAGAATGGTTAAAGGATGAAATTAAATCTTTAACAATATCAATAATATTATTAACTCCTATAATTGTAGGTTTATTCTTTTTAGGAGCTAATTTCCCAAATAATTGGTGGATCTACTTTGGATTAATATACTTTGTCTTAATGGGGATTCTCTCAAACATTTCCCACCTAATCTTTCTTCCATTATTCTATGATACAGAAGAAATTGAAGGAGATTTAAAGAAGAAGCTTATTGAGTTTTCTGAGGAACATGGAATAGAGAATGTTGAAAACGTTGTAATGATTAAGGCTGGTGAAAAAACAGAGAAAGCTAACGCAGCATTTGCTGGGATGGGTAAAACAAAAAGACTATATCTTTTCGATACCTTAATTGATAAATTCCATGAGAAAGAAATAAAAAGTGTTGTTGCTCACGAAATAGGACATTACGTTAATAAAGATGTATTAAGATTCATCTTAATAGAAGGCTTGTTTATTTTTCCTACTTTATTCATTGCAGGTTCCTTCTTTGAACGGTGGGCTAGTTTTAACTCTATTCATAACCTTCCCTTATTCGTTTTGATACTTTTTGTAGTTCAGTTTATAAGAGGGCCTTTGATGAATGCTTATACTAGGTATAGAGAAAGAAGTTCGGATAGATTTGCAATGAGCGCTTTTAATGAGCCTGACGCATTTTTATCTTCTTTCAAGAGATTGTCAGATATTAATTTAGCTAAAATTGATCCAAGTAAAATAGTTAAGTATTTCTTCTATGATCATCCTACCTTAGAAGAGCGAATGCAGATGGTAAAAGAATTTTATAAGGAAAAAGATTAATCTTCATCTTCTTCTAGTTCTCTTTCAATTTTCCTGATCTGTCTTTTAATTGCAAGCTGGGCTTCAGTTCTAATACCTCTATAAGTTAAATAGGAAACTGCTGGGACATGGAAAACAAGATCATGATCTTCAATATTCTCAATAGATACGTAATTACTTTTGGTAGTTCTTTTCGTTTCTTGAGATCTTATTTTACCTCTTTCATCTAAATCAATTTTATGAACGATCCGATCTTGAGATATTTTAGTTTCTCGGGCTCGGGTCATTACTTCTTCGAATGCTCTTTCTAGTTCGTTTCCTTCCATTTCTTTTAGGTTTTCTTGGAATTTTTTAAGTTTTTTTAGTTTTTCCTGTTTTTTTACCTCATTAATTTCATTTGGGGGTTTATCTCCCTTACTTAATATATTCC
>CAYTEI010000041.1:0-1861 GCA_964436705.1 uncultured Thermococci archaeon | reverse complement strand
AAAAATCCCAAACCCTAGGACAAATAGGAAATCAAACTTCACGTAAGAAACCATGTTAATGTGGCAAAGTTAAATAATGAATAATAATTAATAAAGAGAAGAAGATCCCACATCTCCCTAATTTTACAGGAACTGAGAATTATGAGACATGCGGTAAATGTTAATAATTTATCAAAGAAGTTTGGAAAAGATTTTGCAGTTGAGGATCTGAACTTTCAAATAGATGAGGGAGAGATAGTTGCATTTCTCGGTCCTAATGGAGCGGGAAAGACTACAACAATTAGATTACTGAATGGAGTATTGCAACCTACTTCAGGTAATGCAGAAGTCCTCGGATACGATCTTAGCAAGAATTCTAACCAAGTAAAAAGTAGATCAGGAGTGACTACAGAATCATTAAGCCTTTATGAAAGATTAAGCGGAAGATATAACCTAGAATTTCATTCAGAACTTTACAATATAGATAAAGATATGGCAAAAAGTCGAATTGAGCAAATGATTCATTTCTTTGACCTAGAAGACTATATCGATGGTCCTGTCGAAACTTACAGTACAGGAATGAAAAAGAAACTATCACTAGCAAAAGCACTATTACATGACCCAGAAATTCTGTTTCTAGACGAACCAACCACAGGACTAGATCCAGAATCCTCTAAAATGGTATTAGAATACATTGAAAGACTAAATAAAGAAGAACAAAAAACAACATTTCTATGTACTCACAACCTACAAGTAGCAGAGTCCCTGGCAACAAGAATTATGCTCATTGATAAAGGTGAACTCATTAAGGTTGCTAAACCAGAAGAATTAAGAAACGAACTCTGGCCAGAAACAGAGGTAAAGATTATTTGTAAAAACTGGAATAAAAAAATAAAAAATGAGTTAAAAGATAGAAAATGGATTCAAAATATTAGTATTGTAAAAAAAGGTAAATCCATAACTAGAAACGATTTAAATGAAATTGTAATTGATATTACAGATGAAGATTATACTCCTGATTTGGCGAAATACTTAGTGGATATGGACTGTAGGATTTATTCTATAGAACAGACTCAGCACTCTTTAGAAGATATATACTTTAGAATTCGAGGTGAAAACGGTGAATAGTCGAGCAATGAAAAGTATAATTAAGAAAGATATTACAGAGGTTACCAAAAGTACTCAGATGATGTTTTCAATGGTGGTAGTACCTTTATTGATTTTAATAGTTATACCCGCTCTCTTAATATCGTTTCCGAATTTCGTTAATTTTCCAATAGGAATTGATCAGTTTATACAACAAATGGTACAAGTAATGCCTGAGTATATTAAGAGTCAGGTCTCTGGATTTGGACAGGAAAAGTTATTGATATATCTTTTAGTAAACTATCTCTTCGGCCCACTTTTTTTAATCATACCATTGATGGTTTCCACTATAGTAGCCGCTAATTCATTTGCTGGAGAGAAAGAAAATAAGACGCTTGAAGGATTACTATTTGCTCCCCTTACGGATTCAGAACTCTTTTTAAGTAAAGCAATGGCTGCTTTCATACCTGCAATACTAGTGGCTTTTACCGGATTCATAATGTTCACCATAGTAGTTGATTCATTAGCTTATCCTACCTTTGGGTACATACTCCTACCTAATACCCTATGGATGATTTTAATACTTTGGATAGTACCCACTATTTCTTTTTTCGGAATCGGAGTTACAGTAATAGTATCTACAAAAGCAAAAGGATTTCAAGAAGCCCAACAAATTTCAGGTGTCGTAATATTACCCATAGTTGCATTAATTATAATGGAAGCAACAGGGATCCTATTCCTCAGCAATAAAATTATACTATTAATGGGATTAATATTTTTAATCTTAGATATAATA
>CAYTEI010000040.1:12999-13952 GCA_964436705.1 uncultured Thermococci archaeon | reverse complement strand
AGTATTATTTGGTCTGTTTTGGTTATTCCTTCCCACATTCCGTTTGGTACTGACATTGTTTCTGATTGGTCTTGTGGGTTGTAGGTGGAGACGTCTCCTAGTCCTACGCCTGTGTTCATGGTTCCTCCTGAGTCTGTGTAGTAGTTTCCTGGTGGGTCTGTTGTGAAGGATCTTATTTCTCCTTCCTTTGTGGTTGAGTCGTATTTTAGTTGTGCTTGGTATAGGTAGGTTTGGTCTGGTTCTAGGTCTTTTATTAGTCTGGTGTAGTTGTTGTTTTGTCCGTATTTTGTTTCTGAGCTTGTTATGGACCAAGAACCGTTTGGTTTTTTGTATTTAAATTGGACTTCTCCGTTGGTGTAGTCTTTGAAGTTGTAGCTCATGTTGAGTATTGCTGCGTCTGACCATGTGTTTTCATCGGGTATTGGTGTGTTGGTTGTTACTGTGGGTGGTTCTATATTAGTTTCGGTTCCGGCTACTTCTCTGTTTTTTATTTGGTAGTTTATTCCTGTGCCGTTTTCCATTGTTATGTATGCGTGGTCTGTTGTGTTTCCTATCGTAATACTTGCATCTCTTACGTTACTTTTAGTTTGGTTAAAATAGTTTTTCCATGCTTCTTTGTGCTCTGTATTTATTTTTATTGTTATCTTAGTAGAGTTAAGCCATTTTTTATTTTCTGGGAGTCTGTCATTTCCTCCCCATAGTAAGGATAATGATTCTGATCCTGTTGATGAAACTGATGAATTTTTCTTTATCTCAGTATAATCGATAGTTATGCTATTTGATGTTGATATAAAATCGTTTTTTGGAGATATAAGTAATTCTTTTCCGTCTTGCTTCATGAATACGTGTCCAGCTTGGTAGATGTAGGTCTGATCAGGATAATATAGGTTACTCTTTGTATACTCTAGAGTACCCGGATTTATCGTGATAATGGTTTCTGAACCAGTTGTGGT
>CAYTEI010000040.1:9827-12954 GCA_964436705.1 uncultured Thermococci archaeon | reverse complement strand
GCAGGGCTTCTTCCTGGGAATAGAGGTAAGGAACCGGCGGTCATTGGAATTTCTACTTTCCCTCCTTCTCCTGGCCCGTCCACCCAGCTAATTTCTGATTGAAGTTTTAAAAATTGTTCTTGAACGTTCTGCATCTGTTTAGCTTCTTTATCAGTCATATTAGTTTTAACGTATGATTGATAGAATATAGGACCGACTAAAACTACTATTGTTAATAAGAGTATTGCACCTAATACAACGCTAACTCCCTCATCACTCTCCAGAACTTTCCAATCTAACAAATTGAACACACCCTCATTCTATGAAGACCTAAATTAATGATTATTAAATACTTTTAATCAATATATTAGGTTGAATAAAGAATCTTCCCAAGACCGCTAATCTTAAATTATATCAAAAGTTTTAATAAATTTTATTAAATTGTAAATTTCAATGCTTAAAAATCTTTTCAACAACCTGGTATTAACTACCAAGTAAACAACTACAAAAACCCACTAATTAAATTTACAAACTAACACTAATTAACTAGTTCTTCACAATAAAAAATCACTAAAACTTCATTATTCTAGTTTAAAGAACAAGAAATTTAACGAAAAAATACATAAATTTAATTAAACTATCAACATCTCGATAACTACGATGGATCTTATCGCCTCCCAAAGAAATGAAATCTCGGAAGTAAACGCGTAAAACAGTTTTATCCAGAATTGTTCATTTCCGAACTTTTCTTAAGGGTATTTTATCAATTTAAGTTATCTAGAGATACCAAGAAATTAATAAGAAATACCATAGTTTAAAGGTTCAAATGATAAAATATTTATAAAATTATTAATAACCATAAATATTAAAGAAAAAGAATAAAGAAAAAAGAAAACAAAATAATTTCGATTAAGAATTCATAAAAAAAGATTATGAAAGATAAGATTACTTGTATTGGGGTGAATTATGGACGATATCCTAGAGGAGTACGACATAGAAGAAGATCCTAGATACAAAGTAGCGAATAAAGAGGCTAAGATAGGAATAGGCCTGGCTTTATTCTATGTAGTTTGGTGGAGCATCTTTGGATTAGGATTAGGGTTGAGACCTGTAGAGAACTATACCTATATTCTCGGATTCCCGGACTGGTTCTTCCTTGGACCAATCTTAGGCTGGATAATACTAACCATACTCGTAATATTCTTTGTCAAAAAATACTACCAAGAGGTTCCACTGGATGCGGAACCTAAAAGAGACCCTGGCAATAAAGAAGCCAGTATGGATGAATAAGGAGGGAAGTATGATAGAGCTAGAACAATTAAAGTTCGGTCCAATGCTTGGCGCAATAGTTTTTTTAGTGGCTATGGCTGTTGGAGCTTATTGGTCGCATCAAAAAAGTAAGATGAGTGATAAGGGTTTCGTGGAGGATTGGTTTGTTTCCTCCAGGGCTATAGGCGGTTTTGCATTAGCTATGATGTTATCAGCTACATATCTTAGTGCAAGCAGTTTCGTGGGAGGGCCAGGAGCCGCCTATCAGTACGGATATGGATGGGCATTGTTAGCCAGTGTACAAGTACCCGCAACTCTGGTAACGCTTGCCGTATTAGGTAAAAAATTTGCGATCGCTGCTCGGAAGGTGGGTGCTGTTACGGTAGTTGATTTTCTTAGGGAGAGATATGATAGTAAGCCAGTAACCATTATTGGAGCCTTAAGTATAGTTATTTTCTATTTAGCGACTATGATGGCTCAGTTTATAGGTGGAGCCACAATACTCCAGAGCATGACTGGTCTACCATATAACGTTGGCCTGATAATTTTTGGAGCAGCAATAACGGCATACGTAACAATCGGCGGATTAAGAGGAGTAGCATTCATAAACACCATGTTTGGAGTAGTTATGACTATCGGATCTGTCGGACTAATAATGATAGCAGTAACCCAAGCAGGAGGCATAGGCCCAATCACGATGCACCTACAAAGCATAGACCCAGGCATGATCCAACCTACCGGGCCACAAGGATCACCACTGAACCCGCTCTGGATACTATCCTTCTTCGTACTAGTCTGCTTCGCCATAGTAGGACTTCCACACGTCTCTATACAAGGATATGCCTATAAAGACTCAAAATCACTTCACAGAGCACTAATAATAGGAACCATAATCATGGGATGGCTCATACTAACCCTACACACAGTAGGAGCCTGGGGAGAATTCTTCATACCTGGAATAGAAAGATCAGACCAAGCAATCACACAACTAACAGTTCTTCTTTTCCCAGGATGGATAGGAGGTTTCATCCTAGCAGCAATACTCGCAGCGGCCCTAGGAACAATAGACACCCAACTACTAATAGTAACAGGAGCCATAGTAAAAGATCTCTACGGAAACTTCATAAACAAAGACGTATCCGAAAAGAAAGTTCAAAAAATGGTATACGCAACAACAATAATCATCAGCGCAGTAGTGATCTACGCAACCATAAACCCACCAGACCTATTAGTATGGTTCAACATATTCGGACTAGGAGGACTAGAAACCACCTTCCTACTACCCTTCGTATTAGGACTATACTGGAAAAGAGCTAATAAATACGGAGCAATAGCCAGCATGGCAACGGCAATGTCCTCATACATAATACTATACGACCAAATAGGATCAGTAGTACTCAAAGTACACCCAATCGTATGGTCACTCCTAATAGGGCTAATCTCGTTCACAACCGTATCATACCTAACCCCAAAGCCATCAAAAGAAATAATACAAAAATTCTGGGGCAAATAAATCCCTCTTATTTCATAGGTGGAATAAGACATGTGGAAAAAAGACATAACAAAAGAAATAGACAACATGGAAAACGAAATAAAAAAATTCCTAGTAGAATTAATAAAAATACCAACTGAAAACCCGCCAGGAAAAAACTACGAAGAAATAACCAAAGTTATCGGAGAAAAACTAAAAGAATTTGAATATGATGATATAGAATTGGATGTAGAAATAGAAGAGGATGTTACTGGAAATAATAATAATAATAATAATCAAAATGAAGATAAATCTGAAAATAATGATAAAGTTATAAAATATGATGAGGAAGAGGATGAGGTTGTAGGTAGGGACGAAACTGTATTCCACCTAGCTGGAACCTTGTCC
>CAYTEI010000040.1:0-9817 GCA_964436705.1 uncultured Thermococci archaeon | reverse complement strand
ATCTAGAAGTACCGAGAGAAAGGTTTGAAGAACTAGTACCACCCGATAACCAGGAAAACCCAAGAATCAATCTATACGCCCAATATAATTCGGAAAATGAAGGCCCTGTTCTCCATTTTAATGGGCATACAGATGTTGTCCCAGCAGAAGGAGATTGGAAAGTAGATCCTTTCGGAGGAGAAATTAGGGATGGGAAAATATTTGGCAGAGGATCTAGTGATCAAAAATCCGGACTTGCAGCCCAAATATTTGCAATAGAAGCCTTTAGAAGAGCAGGATACGACCTAAATGGAGTAATAGAGCAAAGCGCTGTAGTTGATGAAGAATCAGTAGGTAATAAGAACGCAGGCACTTACTACCTAGTTGAACAAGACATAATTAGCAAGGAAAATACTGATTATGTTGTGATAACAGAGTGTTTAGATCCTGATCGGGTTTGTATTGGGCACAGAGGAGCACTCCGATTCGAAGTCCAAACTTACGGAGAACAAAGCCACGGGTGCATGCCATACTCAGGGGTAAACGCAATAGATAAGATGTCAAAACTACTAAACACAATAAACAATGAACTAAAACCACAACTAAAAGAAAGAAAAACTCCTGAACCAGTTGTACCAAAAGAAGCAAAGAAATCATCAATCTCAGTAGGAACAATCAAAGGAGGAAAAGCAACCAACCTAGTACCAAGCAAATGCAAAGCCAACTTCGATAGAAGACTCAACCCAGAAGAATCACTAAAAGAATCAAGAGAAGAATTCATCAATCTACTCCAATCATTATCTAAAATGGATCCCGAATTCGAATACAGTATCAAAGAGAAATATGCAACCAACCCCGTACTAATACCAAAAGACCAAGAAATCGTAAACGCCTTTAAAAACGGAGTGAAACATCAATATGGCAAGGATCCGGAATATGTTCTAAGCCCAGGAACAGACGATCAAAGATTCATAGTCCATGATGCAGGCATAGAAAGCTGTATTGTATATGGTCCTGGAAGATTAGCTCAATCACACGTAGTAAACGAACATATTAGAATAGATGATCTTATTAACGGAGTTAAATCTATGGCCATTGCCGCTGGAGAACTTCTAGGAGTAAGTGAATTATAGATCTTATGAGTTGGTTTTAGAGTGATATTCCGATGAATATTGATCCTGCTAGTACGAGTATTGATCCTATTACCAATGTTACTGTTCGGGTTTCTAGTTTTTTTATGAATACAGCGGATAATATTAATGTGAATAGCGGGGTTATTCCTCTTAGAGGTGTGGTAACTGTTACTCTAGAGATTGATAGTGACATGTAGTAGAATAGCATAGCCGTTGAGTATATGAGGCCAGCCGCCACGTAGATCCTGGTTTGTTCTAGTTTGAATGGTTTTAGTGGTGATTCTTTTTTTCTTAGGTAGTGGAGGCTTAGGAATATGAATCCTGATGTGAATTGTATGGCCATACCGACTAGGAATGGGGTTCCACTTGTTAGTCCGTATTTAATGATTGCTGCGGCGATCCCCCACAGAGCCATAGCTCCGAAGGGGAATAGGAGATCTTTTTTATTCCAGTTACCGACTGAGTCTTCGGATTGGCTCTCTACTGATACGAGTATTACCCCTATTAATAATATTATAATTCCTATGAAGTGTTTGAGTGTTATATTTTCTCCTAGGAATATTATTCCTATTGCTGAAGATATTATTAAACTTCCTCTGGCTATGGCAACTGTTTTGGATGGTCCAACTCTCTTTGATCCTTCATAGTACAGTAGCCGACCTAAGAACATCCCCGTTATTCCACTGTACACAAACCCCATTAGGGATCTTATATTCAGTCCTAGATCAGGATAGTAAATTATTATGCCACTTGGTAGGAAGAGGATAGTACCTATCCATAGGAAAGCCATTACAGCATCTAACGGTTTACCCTTCACTGTAGCCTTCCGTATCATGATCACGTTAGCAGCAAAAAATAAGGCCGCTACCGCAGCCAAAATCGCTCCTAACAACTCTAACTCCAAAGATAACCCCTCAAAATCATTATTAACAAGAGATCAGGCTTACTTAAATCAATTATCATGGATACATGAAAAACTTGACCTCATCTAATCCTAGAATTCTTTTGAAGAAATTTCTATTGATGGTGTTTAGATATTTTTTTATTTTGTTGGGTGCTTGGTTTTTGTTTGGTTTTCTTTATGATTTAATTAAGTATGGGTTCTATTTTATCCTATGGGCATTTTTGTTAGGTGGTTATGGAAATAGGATGTTGGATGAATATAAAATATACTGGCTTTTTTTAGGCTTCAAAAAGTCTGAGTTGGTAATTCTTTAAATATTGTATGTCTTAAAACAAAATATTTAAAAGATCTTCCTTCGAATCTTTTTTGAGGGTAAGTTATGACAAAATTTATAGATCTTGATAAAGAAGAACCCGGCCAAAAATCAAAAGAAATACAAGAAAAAAGAGAAAAATATGTCGCAGGATCATACGGAAAAGAATCATTCACAACCAGACACATCAAGCAAGGAGATGGAGCCATAATAACAGATGTAGACGATAACCAATTTATCGACATGAGCGGAGGCTGGGGATGCTTACTGGTTGGTCATACACCAGAACCTGTCGTAAACGCAATCCAAGATCAAGCTGAAAAATATTTACACACAGACTTCGCGGCAATACCATACGAACCATTCGTAGAACTATCCGAAAAACTAGCCAAACTAGCACCAGGAGAAACAGACAAATCAGTAGCATTATTCAATAGCGGAGCAGAAGCAGTTGAAAACGTAGTCAAGATCGCAAGAGCATACACAGAAAGAAGCGGAGTCCTAGTATTTGAGAATGCCTTCCATGGCAGAACTAACATGACTATGGGGATGACACACAAGGCCAATCCATACAAGCATAAATTTGGACCATTCCCCTCAGAAATATATAGAATGCCCTACCCAACCGACTACCACAAAAGCATAGACATAGGAAACTTCGAAGAAAAACTCAAAACCTACGTACACCCAGAAACCCTTGCAACCATCGTCATAGAACCAATCCAAGGAGAAGGCGGATTCAACGTTCCACAAGACGGATTCCTAGAATACCTAAGAGAACTAGCCGACAAATACAATATATTACTAGCTGCCGACGAAATACAGAGCGGAATGGGTCGAACCGGGAAGATGTTTGCCATAGAGAACTATGGAGTAGAACCGGACCTAATAGCAACAGCAAAATCACTAGCAGCTGGGATGCCACTATCTGGAGTAATCGGAAAGAAAGAAATAATGGATGACGGACCAAGCAGTTCGATAGGAGGGACCTACGTTGGAAACCCAGTAGCATGCCGAGCAGCAATTGCAACAATAAACATGATACAAGAAGAAAACATCCTAGAAAGAGCTAAAGAAGTTGGGCGAAAAGAAAAGAAAAGACTGAGAGACATGAAGCAGAAATATGAAATAATTGGAGACGTAAGAGGAATTGGAGCAATGGTAGGAGTAGAACTAATAAAAGACAGAGAAAATAGAGAACCAGCACCAGAAGCTACTTCAGAAATAATAGAGACATGTAAGAAGAACGGAGTCCTATACGCAAGCGCAGGAATACATCACAACGTAATAAGATTCCTAAACAGCCCAATGATAACAGACGAACAACTAGAAGAAGCACTCGACATACTGGAAAACGCAATCAAAAAAGTAAACCAACAAATGTAACAAAAAATAGTTAATACAAAAATCTCTCTTTTTATTATCTTAAGATACAATATTTCAAAGAAAGAAGTAATATTTCTCAAGTTTTTTAGTGGTTACGTTCTTGGAGTGTATTAAGAAAGGTCTTATTCTTCTTTGATGTTTGATTTGACGATTGTTTCCATTTTTTCTATGAATTTTTTTGTTAATTTGAAGGCTTTTTCTAGGTCTTTATTTGGTGGTATGGCGTAAGGGTCGTAATCAAGGTCTTCTCTTAACCTTCTGGCTTCTGAATAAAAACTTGCTTTAGATCTATCTATTCTCTTTTTTTCTTTGTAAAGTATTTTACCTACTAGAGAATTAACCCCTTTATGTGTCCTAGGGTTGTGGCCGAGTGAAATTAAGGCTCCTTTTGCCGAGTAGAATAATGCATAGTATATGGTTGACCATATTTTTCTTTCCTTGATATCAGCATTGTTCATTTTTTTGGCTTCATCTAGTTCTTCTTTTCCCATTTCTACTAGGTCTAGAGACTCAGGCAATGGTTTCACCTTTTTCTATTACTTTTCTGAATTGGGTATTTTTGGTTTTCTCGTATTCTTCTTTGGTTTTTGGAATTAATGAAATTAGGACATCGTATTTAATTTCTATGTCAAAAGCTATTCTGTGTAGTTCTTCTTTATCTTTAGGATTCTTTAAGACTGCTAGAATATCTACATCACTATTTTCTTTCTCTAAATCTTTTGCAACACTGCCAAACAGTATAGTCTTGATTAAAGAATCTCCTAGTTCCTGCTTACTTTTCTTAACAAATTCTTTGAATGCTTTTCTCTGTTTAGAATCCCCCAATCCTTACACCCACTTATATTAAATAGTTAAATTATTTAAGACCTTTGTCTAGTTCCAAACAAAACAGAACTAAATAAAGATAAATAACAGATGACACTTTTATTGATGCCAGTTGTCATCGAGAGAATGAAGAAACATAAAGGAACTCTAAAGCCAAATCCCTCTTATAATTATATTTCCCGGTCCTGAATTTATTTCTTAGCCCTTTAGATATTGAGAAGAATTAATCTTAATAATGACCTTCGATCGTTTGTTAGGTTTTTTCCTAACAAATTCAACACCCTTTTAACAATCCTATACCTGGATAATATGCAGAAACCTTAATATAGGAGGTATTAAATTGAAAAAAGAAAGATATCATAATCCCGATCCTACTAATACTGATCCTAATTACATCTGGTTGCGTATCCACACCCAATGACCTGAATAATGAAACAGATCCGAATAACCAAAACGGTACTAACGAATTAAACAATCAAAATGGCTCAAATCCAATCCAAGAACAAGAATATATAATTAATAATAGCATAATAAGATCTAATAACGAATTAGGATTTAAGCTTTACAATAAGTTATCTGATAATCAAGAAAATGTATTCTTATCTCCTTGGAGTATAACAACTACCTTATTAATGGTATATGAAGGCTCTGAAGGAGAAACAAGATCAGAGATAAGAAACGCTCTAAACTTACCAATGAATAACACTGAAACAAGAACCCACTACCGAGAGATACATCAATCCTTGAACAATGAAACTGAGTATGAATTAAATGAGGCAAACTCTCTCTGGCATCAAAGAAATTACCCTATTACCCAAAATTACACAGAAACCATCCAGAATCAATACGGAGGAAAAATAACCCCACTAGATTTCACTAACAAACAAAAAGCAAAGGAAAGAATTAATAATTGGGTTGCAAATAAAACTAAGAATAAAATACCTGAATTACTAGAGGAAGTTAGCCCTCGGACCCGATTAATTCTTACCAATGCTATATATTTTAAGGGAATATGGAGATACCCCTTCGATGAAGAAAAAACAACAGAAGAATTGTTCAAAACTGGTTCTGGAGACGAGATACCCGTATCTATGATGAGAGATACTGAAGACCTACAATACGCTGAGTATGAAGATTTTAAAGCTCTAGAGATGCCTTACAGATTAAGCACTAATCAGGCTTCAATGCTGGTTATACTCCCGAAGGATGAGGAGAAAAGTTTAGAGAAGCTAAATGATCTTAGTTTACAGGAACTGAATTCGATAAGGAAAGATCTTGAAGCTCATAAAGTAGATATAAGATTCCCAAAATTTGAATACAGAACTAAGTATGACAGGGAACTGAAAAGTAGTTTAAAAGATCTTGGAATTAAGAAAGCCTTCACATCCGAAGCTAACTTCAATACCATAACAGAGAGCAAGAACAATTTCTTAATATCAAAAATGGTACATAAGGCCTATGTTAAGATTAATGAGAATGGAACCGAAGCGGCAGCCGCAACCGCAGCTAAACTCGAAACCTCAACGGAGAAAAACACCAGATCCACATTTAATGCAGATCACCCATTCATGTTCCTTATACAACAAGAAAATGGAAACATATTGTTCATCGGAAGATACACAGAACCTAAAGACTAGCAAGGATCAATATATTTCTTTTTTATATCTTCTTTTATCAGGATCTGGTTTTGGACTTTTTTAAATATACTTTGAATTTGGCTCCCCCCATTTTAGAGTCCTGTACTTCTATTCTGCCATCGTAATTATTCAGAAGTTTTTTTATTAGGAATAGTCCTAGGCCTGAACCTCTTTTTTCATCGGTTGTGTAACCCTTATTGAAGATTTTTTTCTTCTTTTCGTCTGGTATTCCGTGACCATCATCTTCTATTGTGTATTTTACTTCTTTATTGTTTTCTTGCCCATTTATCTTTATTTTATTTCCTTTAGAGTGCTGTATTGCGTTTTCAATGATGTTGGAGAAAATTCTGCTGATTAGCTTTCCTCCTTTTATTTTATAGTCTTTTTTCGGGTTATTTAATTCGATTTCCATGTCTTTCTCTTTGGCTTGTGATCTCCATTCCATTATTTGGGATTGGATTAGGGAGGTTATTTTCACATCTTTCGTTTCTTCTTCTTGGGCTTTTCTTAGTACTCTTATTTTATTGATTAGTTCGTTTCCTTCTGATGTAGTTTTCTTTAATTTGTTTAGATATTGTTCTATGTTATCGGGTAAGTCAAGATCTTCTAAAACTTGGAGATAACCTTCTATGACGCTGATTTTATTTCTAAGATCGTGTCTAAGAAGTGAGTGCAGGAATTCTTCTCTTTCTTCAGCTTGTTTACGTTCAATAGCGTTTCCAATAACTTCTGATGATGTTTTTAAGATTTTAATCGGATCAGAACCCCGTCTTTCTTTCTCAGCGACATTGTTCATCCCTATAAACCCAAAAAGTTGCCCCTTCGAGAACATTGGAGTTAAGTATAAAGATTTAATATTTCGAGCTCTGAGTGTTTCTTTTAGATGGCTTGCCTCTTTAGGAAGTTCTGAAATATCATTAACTTGAATATTCTCTTGTTTGTGCAGCTTATTCATTAACCATGAAAATTTACCGCATGATAGATCCTGATGGTTCTCTTTTTGAGGTTTTACACCGTCTGCGCTCCATTCATGTGTTTCACTGATTTTTTCTCCATTATTGCCCAACTGGAATATGTAGGTTCTACTGGCTTCTTCTAGGTTGCCTAAATCTGATAGAGAATTATTGATAGCATTATCGATATCATCATTATTAACAAATCGGGAGGAAATACTGCTAATAGTTTTTTCGAATTCTAATCTTTTTTTGACTTTTTCTTCTGCCTTTCTTCTTCTAGTAATTTCGTTGACAAAACTTAGATACCGGTTTTCTTCAAGCTTAATTCCGTGGATATCACCGAATCCTTGACTTCCATCTTTTTTTATGAATGGGAGTTCTACCTGGACTTTATTTTTCTCTTTTGAATCGATATGTTCTTCTAATAATTTTCCTTTATCATCATTACTTAGGTCTAATAGATCTTGGATGTTCATATTGAGTAGTTCTTCTTCAGAGTAATTGGTTATTTCACAAGCAGCTTCATTTACATCTAAGAAATTTCCTTTCTTGTTTGATACAAAAATTGCAAAAGGAGAAGTCTCTATATAGGTTTTAAATTTTTCTTCTGCTTCTTTTCGTTCGCTTATATCTGTACCAGTAACATAACCTCTTGAATAATCATCCGAATACTTTTCCGGAACATTAAACTCAAAAATAATATGTAATACCTCATCTCGAAGGGTTTTAGTAGTATTTACAGCTTTGAAATAAGTTCCATCATTTGCCATCGTTACTAACTGATTTTTGATGGACTCAATAGCATCATCGGTGGATAATTCGGGCATCCTACTTATCAATTCTTCTTTGGACTCTGCCCCATAGAATTCCAAAGCGTATTCATTTACATCAAGAACCTCTACCATCTCTAAACATTTTTTTACTTCGTCTTTATTCTGATCCAGGTATTCTTTTAGGTTATCTACTTCCTTTTTTAATTGATCAAGATATTTTTTCACTTCAGAAAAGTCTTCCTCCCAAATAACTACAGGAGAATTCTCAAAAAGAGATTTATATTTATCTTTAGCCTCTTTTAATTCCCGTTCTAAATTCTTTCTTTTTGTTATATCTTGAGCAAAAGTTAATTCGTATTCCTCTCCATCAAGTTCAATATATTGACTAGTTTTCTCTACCGGATAAGTATCCCCACTTTTTGCCTCATGAATTGTTTCATAGGTCCTCGATCCTTGATCCTTTAATTCATTCCAAATTTTTTCCCTACTCTTATTATCTTCATCAAGTTCAACATCCCAAACGTACATTCCATTTAGTTCTTCCTCTCTGTAACCTAATTTACTTCTTACTTTTTCGTTTGAGTGGATTATCCTACCATTTGGGTTTATCCAAAATATTTCAAGTGAGGCCTCTTTTAGGGAGGAGAAAAATAGATTCTTTCTTTTCTCCATTTCTTTTCTTTCTGAAATATCTTTAACTATACAGACTACTTCTTCGTTTTCTAAAATTGTAAGAGAAATTTCTTGAGGGAATTTGGTACCATCTTTTTTACGGCCAATGGCTTCACCGCGCCACTCACCATTTTCCTGGAGTTTAGGTAATACTTCATTTTCAAGGCGTTCTATTTCGTCTTCTTCATATAATTTTTTCCAGGTTTCATCTAATAATTCGTTAGGGGTATTATATCCGTAAATTTCGGCGTGAGCTTGGTTCATATAACTATATTTTTGATTTTCATTAAGAACAGCTATACCATCTTTTGAGGATTCTATAGCTTTATTCCTTTTCTTAAGTCTTTTTTTAGTTTTATTTTTTTCTTTTTTAGTTTTGAAATGTCTGATTTCCTTTTCTATGGCTCGAGCTAATATTTGAAACTGGCTTTTTGGATTCCCACCCTTATTTAAGTATCTATCAGCTTTAAGATTCAAAGCCTCTATTGCCACCTTCTCTCTTCCTTTTCCAGTAAATATTATGAAAGGAATATCATTATTTTTATCTTTTCTCACTTTCTCCAAAAATTCTAACCCATCCATCCTAGGCATTTGATAATCAGATACAACACAATCATAATCATTACTTTCTAATTTCTCCAATGCTTCTTTAGCTGAAAATGAAGTATCTAAATTGAAAAACTCGTTTTCTCTTCTAAGAAATATTTCTGCCTGTTCCAAGAAGGATTGATCATCATCTACGAGTAACACATTTTTTCCCTGGTCATGATCAATTGAATTTACCATCATTAAACCTCATATTAATGAATTTTAAATTGAACAGTCTTTATATAAAATAATATAATCAAGGTTTTATACAATTTGGTCACAAAAAAATATCTTGAAATTTGTATATATGCTTAAATAAAAGAACCGAAGATCCATAAATATCATGGAAACACTGGCCATATCCATGAACAGTTTCATATCAAGAATTTTTCCTTAAAGCTGTTCACTACAAGAACTTCATCATAAAAAGGACAGTCTCTCCTTGCCTCGTCAACAGACAAAATAACCTTATAAGAAATAAGAACCAAACAAAATACAAATATATAAGAATTATTAAGCAAAATGATTAAACCTAATCCATATAAAATAAGAGCCAAAAAAAAAAAATATGAAAATTAACCTAACGAAGATGTAGGACATGTCCGAAGAAATGAAAACAGAAAGAAGATCCACTCTTCCCCTGATCCTCGG
>CAYTEI010000039.1:11598-13971 GCA_964436705.1 uncultured Thermococci archaeon | reverse complement strand
GCAAACCCCTTTATTTTACTTTTAAAGATTAATAAAAGTGTGAATTAGATGAAAGTTGAAATAAATAACGAAACTTATGAAGCAAAAAAAGATCAAACTATTCTAGAATTAGCTAAAGAAAATAATATCCACATACCCCACCTCTGTCATGACCCAGATCTCAGTGTCTCAGGATCCTGTAGAATGTGTATAGTTAAACTAAAAGATAGAGATGAAATAGTCACAGCATGCTCAACCCCAGTTCAGGACGGAATGAAAGTTTCAACAAATGATGAAGAAGTTGAAGAGATGAGGAAAAATGTATTAAATCTAATACTTGCTGACCATAAAATAAACTGTATAAGATGCGAAGCCGATGGGGACTGCCAAATACAGAACTTAGCATATGAATACGATATGGAAGAGTCATCATTCTCATTAGATAAAGAAGAACGTGAAGGAATTAATGATAACCCATTCATAGAACTAGATCCGGAAAAATGTGTATTATGCGGTAAATGCGTGAAGGCTTGTGACGAAATACAGAGTTCTAGCGCGATATCATTCCTTAACCGAGGATTTGAAACGAAAGTTGGAGCCCCTATGGATGAAGATCTGGATCATGATTATTGTGAGTGTGTATTCTGTGGTTTATGTGTTGAAAAATGCCCTACGAACGCCCTCTCATACAAACCATCAAAAAGAAAGGGTAGAGATTACCAGCTTAACGAAACAAGAACAACCTGTCCTTACTGTGGAGTCGGTTGCCAGTTAAACATTAAAACCAATGGAGATGAAATCGCTAGAGTAGAAGCCGCTACGGAAGGAAATCCGCCTAATCCTAAAGGGAGAATGTGCGTAAAGGGAAGATTCGGAAATGAATACGTTAATGACGAGGACAGAATAACCCAACCCTTAATAAAAAGAGATGGAAAGTTTGAAGAGGTTTCTTGGGATGAAGCTCTTGAGTACATAACTGAGCGATTTGAGAAAATCAGAGAAAAACATGCTGCAGACAGTATTGCTGGTCTAAGCTCTGCTAAGTGCACGAACGAAGAGAATTATTTAATGCAAAAACTAATGAGAGGAGGTATCGGAACCAATAACGTTGATCACTGTGCAAGGTTGTGCCACTCCTCTACAGTAGCAGGTCTGAAGAAGGCTCTGGGTTCAGGAGCGATGACTAACTCCATATCAGAAGTGGAAAAATCAGATGTAATCTTCGTAATAGGATCAAATCCAACTGAGAACCATCCAGTAATCGGGAGCAAGATCAAAAAAGCAAAACGAGAAGGGGCAGAATTGATAGTTGCAGATCCAAGAGAGATCGAACTCGCTAAAATATCCGACATACATATAGGGCAGCGCCCAGGCACAGATACTATCCTAGTAAATGCACTTCTTAAAGTTATAATAGAAGAAGATCTAATCGACGAAGAATTCATCGAAGAAAGAACAGAGAACTTTGAAGAAGTAAAAGAAACTGTTAAAAACCTTGATTTAAAGACAGGTGAAAACGGTAATGGTGTACCAAAAGATAAAATTAAAAAGACAGCAATGAAATAAGGATCAGGAAATAGAAGCTCTATTTACTATGCAATGGGGATTACACAGCATAAGAACGGTACCGATAATGTACTATCTTTAGCCAATCTCGCTATGGCTACGGGTAATCTAGGTAAAGAAGGAACCGGAGTTAATCCACTAAGAGGACAGAATAACGTGCAAGGAGCTTGCGATCTAGGAGCCCTACCTAACGTATATTCAGGTTATCAAAGCGTTGAAGATAAAGACGTAAGACAAAAATTTGAAGATAACTGGGAAACAGAATTACCGGATGAAAGCGGTTTAACAGTAGTAGAAATTTTTAATGAAGCAAATGAGGATAACATTAAATCCTTGTATATTATGGGAGAAAACCCAATGATCTCAGACCCTGACCAGAACCATGTTGAGGAGGCATTAGAAGAACTTGACTTCTTAGTAGTTCAAGATCTTTTCATAACTGAGACAGCTGAGTACGCTGATGTGATCCTCCCAGGATCAAGCTATGCAGAAAAAGAAGGAACATTCACTAACACTGAAAGAAGAATACAGAAAATAAGGAATTTCATTGACCCTAAAGGAAATTCTAAACCCGATTGGGAAATTTTATGTGAGATCGGTAAAAAACTTGGTCTAAATATGGATTACGAGGATCCGGCTGAGGTAATGGATGAGATAGCTGAGCTTACCCCGATCTATGGTGGTATACATCACGATAGGCTTGGAACGGATGGTTTGCAGTGGCCTTGTAATGGAAGAGATGATGAAGGAACTAAATATCTATATCAGGATGAATTTGCTAGAGAAAATGGTAAAGGAAGTTTCCACGTAACGGAGTACCTTGAACCG
>CAYTEI010000039.1:0-11588 GCA_964436705.1 uncultured Thermococci archaeon | reverse complement strand
ATGATGACTGGAAGGATGCTTTATCATTTCCATTCGGGAACAATGTCTAGGAGATCAGAGGCGATTGACGCTCATGAGCCTGATTCCTATATTGAGATGAATAAAGCAGATGCTAGTGAGTTGGGAATAGATAATGGGGATAAAGTTCGAGTTAAATCGCGGAGAGGCGAGATAGAGACGTTCGCTAGGGTTAATAATAGAGTTCAGAAGAGACAGGTATTTATGCCATTTCATTATGAAGAGAGTCCAGCGAATAGGTTAACTAGTACGGAGCTTGATCCTAAAGCGAAAATTCCTGAATTGAAAGTTACAGCGGTTAGTGTGGAGAAAACATGAGTTCAAATCTTTTTAGTTCTAGGGAAGGTATTAACTCGATATTGTTGGCCGGTGGTAACAGTACTAGGTTTGGAGAGGATAAGGCAAGAACTGCTCTAGGGAACGAAATAATGATTAGAAGAATAGTTGAAAAACTAAGATCTGTGTCTGACAAAGTATACGTAGTAGCTAACGATCCTTCTTCCTATTCTTTTTTAAATACTGAGATAATTAAAGACATAATACCTAAGAAGGGGCCTCTAGGAGGTCTTTATACGGGGCTTAGATATTCTAATTCACTTTATAATTTCGTATTACCGTGTGATATGCCTCTTATAACGCAAAATTATTTAGAATACCTAAAAAGTCATAAAAAGGATTATGATAGTCTTGTACCTAAATACAATGGATACATCGAGCCATTGGCAGGTATCTACAGTAAGAACTGTGTAGGCCCTATTCAGAAACAAATAAATAGAAATAATCTAAGCCTCAAAAGCTTCTTCCCCTACATCAAAGTAAAAACTATTTCCGAAAAACAGATTAAAGAAATTGAAGATCCGGACCGATTATTCTGTAATATTAACTACACCAAAGATCTAAAAAAAGCTAAAAAGATGATGGAGGAATTAAATGGAGCTGGATCCAACAGAAAAAATTGAAATAACCAGAATAGAAGAAAAAGAGAAAGAAACTGTCAGAGACCCTGTCATCGTAGAACATCCAATTACAATAAAAACAAATGATCAAACTATCGCAAAATTAGTTTGCACCCCAGAAAACATAGAAGAACTAGGAATAGGGTACTTACACTCAGAAAATATCATAAAAAGCTACGAAGACATCGAGGAAATACAAATAAATAGAAATGAGGTAAAAGTTGAAACAAGAGAGGAGAAAATAGAGGAATCAGAAATTAAAACCATAACTAGTGGATGCGGTAAAGGAAACTTCAAAATCAATCCAGAATCCAACATAGAACCACTAAAATGTAAAAATATAGAGATAACTCCACATCAAATTTACGGGAATGTCAAAGAGCTTCATAACCAATCAGAACTATTTAAAAAAACTGGTGGAGTGCACAACGCATTACTAACAGATGGAGATGGAGAGAAAATAGTTTTCAGGGATGATATAGGAAGACATAACGCAGTTGACAAAATAATTGGTCACATGATAAGAAATAAGATCCAAACAGGGATACTAACCATCAGTGGAAGAATTTCAGTTGAAATACTACTAAAAGCAGCACGAAGAAAGATCCCTATAATAGCGTCTAGATCAGCTCCTACAAACCTAGCAGTCCAAATAGCCCACAAACTAAACATAACCCTTATAGGATTCATAAGAAACCAAAGAATGAACATCTACACCCACCAAAAAAGAATAAATCAAGAAACAAGCAGGTTAGAGAATATAACAGAGATTCAAAACTAGGCAAAGTTAATTTTCCTTCTTAAGTTAACTGGAATTTGATAGGTTGTAAGGGAAGTGGCTTCAATGGTTTCCTTTGGTCATCCCCCTTTAAGCCCTTTTTTTTAGAAAATTTGTTTTATTTTTGGGTTTAGAAAAGTATTGGTTTTTTGGGATAGGTAAAAAAATTTATTTGGATAGTAGTCTTTCAGGGTTTTATAGGTTGTTCATATATTGCATCTATTATAGTTTCATACTGTTCTTGAGGATCATCATTTTTATTTATATAACGATCTACTTTTAAATTTACAGCTTTTTTAGCAACTTCCTCATTGCCTTTACCAGTTATAAGTACGAAGGGAGTTTCTCTGTCCTTTTCTCTAATTTTTTTAAGTAATTCCAGTCCATTTATTTCAGGCATTTGATAGTCAGAGACAATTACATCATAATTATTGCTTTCGAACATTTCTAAGCCCTTTTTAGGATTCTTAGTTGTTTTAATCTTACAATTCTCTTTTTTTTCCCAGAACTCTCTTAGCATTTCCAAAAAAATTGGATCATCATCAATTACTAGTATTTTTATTTGCATTTTTTCTACTCCCAAAATTTTAATAAAAATTATGTCTATCTACTTAATTCATTCATGTTTAATATATTTTGGCTAATTTATATCCTGTAAACCTAATATAATTTCTATTCAAGTGTTATTCATACTGAATTTGGGCTTCCTATCCTTGAAAAGTATATTCTGCAAAATATCATATCAATGTTTTTTGGATGATCGGGGGTTTTTGGTGATAACCTTTATAAGTATAAGTCTGTTATATTAATTATCACTAAATTCTATTTTGGAGGCTTCAAATATGAAAATCACTTACCTAGGCATATTAGGAATCATAGCAATACTAACACTTAGCCTATACACTAACAAAAGAAATAAAGATACAGAAAAAGCTAAAGAAGAATTTGAAAAATATGAATCAACTGACCTAAGTAAAGCCACATTTGCAGGTGGATGCTTCTGGGGCGTAGAAAAAGCCTTCCAAGAAAAAGAAGGAGTAATTGAAGCAATCAGCGGATATACCGGAGGAAACACAGAAAATCCAACCTACGAACAAGTTTCCAAAGGAGACACAGGCCACCACGAAGCCGTCAGAGTATACTATGAATCCGAAAAAATCAATTATAACCAACTATTACAAATACTCTGGAAAAATATAGACCCCACCGACTCAGGCGGACAAGGACCCAACAGAGGATCCCAATACAGAACCGCAATCTTCTACCAAAACCAAAACCAGAAAAAATTAGCAGAAAAATCCAAAAAAGAACTCATCAACTCAGGAAAACATCAAAAAGAAATAGACACCAAGATTGTCGAGGCCGAGAAATTTTACCCAGCCGAAAAATACCACCAAGACTATTACGTCAACGAAGAATCAAGTAACTGTAATTCCTGCGCCCCACCAACCAACCAAGTAAAACCAAAAGAAGACCTAACCGATCTACAATACAGAGTAACCCAAGAAAATGCAACCGAAACAGCGTTCAACAACAAGTACTACGACCACAAAGAAGAAGGAATCTACGTAGACATCGTATCAGGAGAACCACTATTCAGCTCTGAAGCAAAGTATCAATCAGGCAGCGGATGGCCAAGCTTCTACAAACCCCTAAAAAAAGAAAACATAGTAACCAAAAAAGAACCAGACGGAAGAACAGAAGTAAGAAGCAAACAAGCAGATTCACATCTAGGCCACGTATTCAACGATGGACCAGAACCTACGGGCAAACGCTACTGTATCAACTCCGCCGCCCTAAAATTCATACCCAAAGAAGACCTAGAAGAAGCAGGATACAAACAATATGAACCCCTATTCGAAGAATAAACCAAAAGAAAGAAAATACTTTAAGTGTTACGTAAATTTAAACAAGGGATATTCTTCTTATGTGGGAGGAATTTACTTAACTAAATTCAATTCATAGTCTTCTAAGATTCCTTCTCTCTTTTCCTCATCTAATTCACGGCGTAAACTATCTAAAATGGCATTTACTTCATCTTCTGAAGAATCTTCCGATACAAACCCCTCAATAACAACTTTCAAAATAAAACCCATTAATTATCAATTTTTAAAATATAAATATTTTTTCTTGATCTATCCCTAAGAATTATAGGATCTGAAACCTTAATCATAAAGAATGAAGTAAACTATGTTGCACAGTTTAAGATTCTATAACTTGAAATTTTAAAAAAAAGGTTAATTTGGAGAATATTTAGGTGATTATTTTGAACTTAGATTTGGAATCTAAATTTATTGGAGGTTTAATCGGTACTGGTGTGGGTGATGCCGTTGGAAGATCAAGAGAGGGCCGTGGAATGATAGGCCTAGATGATATCTACAAGTTAGGGGACGAAGCTGATACATTAAGGTATACTGATGATACAGAGCAAATGATAGCTTTAACGGAATCCTTAATAAAAGAAGAGGGATTCGATGGGGAAATATTTTCTGATAGACTGGTTAAGAATTTTGATATTTCCCGGGGATATGGTCCTGGCGCTGTTAAAGTAATTAGATCCCTTAAAAGTGGTTCTAATTATCGGGAACCAGCTCAGCAATTATTTGATGGTGAGGGTTCATTTGGTAATGGTTCTTCTATGAGGGTTGCTCCTGTTGGGTTGTTTGGGTTTGATGATTTGGATTATTTAGTTGAGCTGGCTAAGGAATCTAGTAAAGTAACTCATACTCATCCTTTAGGTGTGGAGGGGGCTGTGTTACAGGCTTTGTCTGTTGGATTAGTTGTAAATAAGGATCCTTCCAATGATCTGGATAAATATGGGTTTATTGATGATCTATATTCTTATGCCGAGAGAGATATTTATTTGGAGAAACTTGATAAGATGAAGGAATTGTTCGATAGAGATATAGAGAAGTCAAGGATTATTAATGAGTTTGGGAATGGTGTTGAAGCGTATAATTCTGTTCCAACGGCGATTTATTCGTTTCTAAGTAATTCAGATAGCTTTACTGAATCCTTAGGGTATGGTATAAGTCTTGGTGGTGATGCTGACACCATAGGTGCGATGACGGGTGCTATATCTGGAGCCTACCACGGCATAAATAAGATTCCTAAAGAATGGATAAATAAACTAGAAAACAACCAAAAAATAACTAAATTAGCGCAAAATCTTCTAAAAACAAAACAAGATAAAGAATAACAAATAGGGGCCACCGAGTTACAAACTGTGTTCTCTTTAATCTTCTATTTCTTCCTCTTCTTGTATTTTTTGTTCTTCGATATTTTCTTCTTTTTCTTTTTCGTCTTCGATGGTTTTTTCTTTCCATTTTCCTGTTCTGAAGTAGAAGTAGGATACTATGGTGATTAGTATGTTGCTTGCTGCCATTCCTGTCCAGACTCCCATAATCCCCATTCCTAGACCGTATCCAAATATTGTTCTTGACAGAAGGTAGGATCCACCAATTCTTAGACCCCATATCCGGATCAGTGAAAGGATCATAGCTGGTTTGGTGTGGCCAGTAGCTCTATAAGTTGAGTTAAATACTCTGAACCATCCGAAGAATGGGATTGAGGCAACGAATATCGCGATGAACCTAGAACCTTCATTTATCACAGCTTCATTGTTAATGAAGATTTGGATTACTGAGTCTCTTATTAGGAAAACTCCTATTGAGATTGTTATCATTATTGCTCCTGATACTAGTATTGCCTTCTTCACTATTTCTTCAGCTCTTTCCTGTTGATCAGCTCCAACGTTCTGTCCAACCATGGTTAGAACTGAACTGGCGAATCCCCAGATACCTATATTGATTACCTGTATGACTCTCCGACCGACACTGTAGGAGCTCATTGGGACCGTACCGAAGTGAGTGATTAATCTTACTAGAACTACGAATCCTAGGGCACTACCAGCTCTTGAAATCGTTGCAGGTCCTCCGATGTCCACGATCTTCTTTATCCATTCTAGTTTAAGTTTTAGATCACTTAGTGATAAACTTATGTGTACTTTATCGTTAAACATTAAGTATACGCCTATTAGGGAGGCTAGGCCTCTGGTTGATACGGTTGCTATTGCTGCTCCGGCTACTTCTAATCTTGGGAAGGGTCCGATGCCAAGGATTAGGAATGGGTCTAATATTACGTTGAGCGCTACTCCTAGCCCCATGATGTACATTGGGGTTTTCATGTCTCCAGTTCCTCTTAGAAGGAATCTGAACGAGACAAACATGAACATGAATGGAAGTCCAGCGAATATTATCCTCAGATAGGATAATGCATATGGATAAATTCCTGCGGGAGTGTCAATAACACTTCTTAGCACCCAACCAGAGCCGATAAAACCAGTTATCCCAGTAACAACACTAATGATTAGGAGAAATCCGAATACTTGTCCAGCTGCTTTGTTAGCTTTTTCCCGTCCTCCAGCTCCTGTGTGCTGGGATACTAGAGATACACCAGCTGTCGCCATCCCCATACCAATAGCTAAAAAAGTAAATATGATTGGCCAAGCAGTACCTGGAGCTGCAACCGCCTCTTTACTTACCTTCCCTAACCAGAATGTATCCGCTAAGTTATATGCCGTTCTAAGAATATTACCAATCATCACAGGCCAAGCCAATGTTAGCATAGTTTTAATTATACTGTCATTAAGGATCTTATCTCTTTTCTCTTCAGCTTTAGATCTTTGCATTCTCCTTCACCGAATTTTTAGGTTTTTAAAACAAATTCATTTATGTAATCGTCTAAAGCTTCTCTAATTTGTTCAAGGGCGAAATCTTCATTTGTAGTAATTCTCCTAATTCTTGCCCCATCCAGAGATGCAAATATCATTGCTGCAATCTTTTCAGGTTCTACATCTCGGAAAACTCCTTGATCTATACCTTCCTTTATAATATCTGCTATTACGGTACGTATATGTTTTTCATTTCTTGTTGTTTGTTCTTGAATTTCTTCTTTGTAAGGGGCTTGAGATCTTAGCTCTATAAGGGCTCTATGAATATCAATATGTTCTTCTATTGAGGTGTTAGTTCCTCCGAAGATCATTTTATCGAGGAGGCTGTTTAGTTTTTCAAGAGGATCTGCATTTTCTTTTACAGTCCAATCTCTGAAGTTAGATACTAAGTAGTCAAGAAAGGAGATTAAAAGTTCTTCTTTGGTATTGTAATGATAATGTATAGTTGCTTTACATTTGTCGGTCATTTCAGCTATTTTTTGCATTGTTAGATCTGCATAACCATACTCACGGAGGGCATCGTAGACTGCCCTCATAATTTCTTCTTGGGTTTCCTCGGGTACCTCATTATCATCCAAAGACATATCTACCAACCAACTAGTCAGTCAAGATTCTTAAAACCTAGGTCGAACCAACCCAACCCTAAATCACATACTGTTATAGAACTACTAAAAACCGATTCTACACCAAATACCAAAAAATCTTACAAAAAATACTTTAATAAAATAGATACCCAAAAAAACCTAGAAACCAAGTCAAAATGAAATTAAAACTTTTGAATGAACTTTTTCCTTTTTTGATCATATTTTTATCAGTAAATTATCAATAAATCAGTATTTTATTCTATTCCCAAAAAAATAAAAGGAATTTATACATATTCTTTAGAACCAAGTAAGGTTATATTATGAGAAGAAAGATATTTGCTATTTTTATGTGCTTTTTCTTGATTGGGTCAGTGGTCCTAGTAACTCCTATCTCAGTAAAAGCTCAAAATGATAATTCCACTAATGAAGTAACTATTAACGAAATTCAGTCAAATACTGAAGATGGTGGAGCCTCAAGCTATGCAGTTACCACATCGGGAACGGTAGTAGCAGTAGATGATAATGGATTCTATCTACAAGATGGAAAAGGAGCCTGGAACGGTATATGGGTATACACAAGCGATACACCAAGTGTATCAACCGGAGACCAAGCTGAAGTAAAAGGGCCAATAGATGAATATTATCAAATGACAGAAATCAATGGGCCAGAATCTGTAACCGTAAAAGGAAGTGGAACAGTACCTGAACCAGTTGTTCTAGACACAGGAGAAGTAAGTCAAGAAAAGTATGAAGGAGTCCTAGTAGAAGTAAAGGACACAAAGGTGACTGAACCAAACGCAGGACATGGAGAATGGTACATAGATGACGGATCCGGCGAAATCCTAATTTCCGGATCACCACTAGGAGACCCCTCATCACCAACTAAGGAAGGCCAAGAAGTCACACTATTAAGAGGTCCAGTAGACTTCAGCTATGAAGAATTCAGGATCCGGCCAATGAAAATTCGAGGACTTAGTATTTCGTTCCCTAAGAGACAAGATCTTGGTGAATCAATTAATTATCCTGATCTACCTAAGGTAGAGGATTTTAGAGTATTCCTGCTGGAAGATGAGGTTGATATTTCAGGTACCAGCACTGGAGTTGATCTATCCTTCGAAACCAGTGAAGCCAATAATGTATCGGTGAAATACGGAGTATACGAACCCGATTCTGGCCCACAATTACCTGAATACACAGAGTCAAAGGAACTAAACTATGATTCGGCAAAGACTAATCATGAAGTTTCTCTTGATCTGGATCAATTTGAGATTAGTGATGATACAACTGTTCAGTATCGAGTATTCGTGGATGGAATTCCATATGGAGGAAGATTCAGAGTTAGCCCCGGATCTAACTACACAGTTGTTCCGTTTGTTGAGGAGGGCCCATTCGTTGATCTAGTCACTAAGGATAGTGCCGTAATCTCCTGGGAAACCAATGTCCCTACCACAGGAAAAGTAGAAATACGTAACGAAGTCTATGGAAACGATGAACCCAAAAAAAGACATGAAGTTAAGGTAACAGGATTAGATGCGGATAAGGATTATGGTTATCAGGTAAGGATCTCTGATCCAGAATCAGATTACGAGATGACAACGAAGGAGTACCAGTTCGGAACAGAGTCTTCTGATGATGAGTTCAAGTTTGCGTTTATGGGTGATAGTAGAGGTGGATACGAAGGATCTACTCATACTGAAGGACTTGTTAATTATGGAAATGCTGCGAACTACGAAACTATGACCCAGTTAATGAGTAATGCATATGAGGAAGATATTGACTTCACTGTTTTCGCTGGAGATCTAGTAAAAGGATATACTAACAATGTTGAAGGATTTAGAATGCAGTTGAAATCGTGGAAGGATTCAGTCGAACCCGTTGGATCATACATGCCAATATACGAAGCAATAGGAAATCACGAATCCCTCTACACAGCCTACGATGACGGTAGCTCATATGGAATACAGTTCGACAAGCAAGGTGAAAACAGCACAGAATCCATCTTTGCAGAAGAATTCGTAAACCCAAGGAACGGACCGGAACCAGAAAGGGAAAACGCCCCAACCTACAAAGAAAACGCATACTACTTTGACTACGATAACACAAGAATAATCGTGATAAACACTAACTATTGGATTAGCACATCACCTGAAGAATATGGTGGAAACCTGGAAGGATTCATACTTGAAAATCAAATGAACTGGATACGAAGCATTGTCGAAGATGCGGAGAGTGATTCCTCTATTGATCATGTGTTCCCGGTAATGCATGAACCTCCATTCCCAAATAGTGGACATATTGATGATACGATGTGGTACGAAGGGCAAAAAGATTATGTCTTGAAGATGAGAGATGAGATGCTATCTATATTTGGTGAAAGTGGTAAGGTACCTGCTGTTTTAGCTAGTGATGAACATAATTATCAGAGAGTTCTTATAAATGATAATACTCCGGTCTATACGAATATGACTTCTACTGATTATGGAGATTCGTTCTATGAAATTGTTTCTGGTGGAGCAGGAGCCCCTAAGTATGAAAGAGCATACGCCCCATGGGGAAGCTACGTAAAGAAATTCAAATCCGCAGAACACTACGTATCACTATCCATAGACGGGGAAAGAGTAAGCATAGAAGCTATAAATCCTTCAGGAGAAGTAATAGATGAAAAAGTAATAAGCAGAAAAGAAGAAGAACCAGAAAAAGAAGTCAAATTTGCAACCTTCAATATAGTTGATTTAACAACTGAGCAAGTTCAGAGTAAGGGAGATCCGCAAGCCGAAGCAGCAGCAGAAATAATACAAGAAACCAATCCTGACGTAATCGCTCTTAATGAGATTGTGAATAACCTACAAGAAGGCGAACACACCAATATGACTAACGCAAAAGCCTTCGTAGAGAATTACTTATCAGAACCGCAAAGATCAGATCTAGAAGGTATAAACTACGAGCATATATACGTAGATGATTCTAACACAGGAATACCAAGCGGAATGGATATTGATAATAATGGAGAAATAGTAACAGAACCTGGATCTGGAGCCTATGGTAATGATGCCTATGGATATGGAGAGTATCCTGGACAGTATGCTATGGCGCTTCTCAGTAAGTATCCAATAAAAGAAGATCAGGTAAGAACTTTCCAGGAATTCCTCTGGAAAGATATGCCAAACAACAAAATGCCAACTGATCCAGACCTAGGCGGAATGTACCTTAATAGTACAGAGCAAGAGAAGTTCCGATTATCATCGAAGAGTCATTGGGATGTACCAATAAACGTTGAGGGTACTACGGTGCATGCTCTTGTAGCCCATCCAACACCTCCAGTATTTGATGGATCCGCTAATCTTAATGGAAGACGAAACCATGACGAGGTAAGACTACTCGCAGATTACGTTAAAGGTAAGGATTATATCTACGATGATAGTGGGGAAACTGGTGGTCTATCAGAAGATGCTAAGTTCGTTGTTCTAGGTGATATGAATGCTGCTCCAGACGAAGAAGAAAACTTCCAAGCAGCAAGCCAACTACTAGACAATTCAGAGATCAATACTGAAGTACTACCTATGAGCCAAGGTGGGATAGATATAGGTCCGCAATCTAGGCACTTCACAACGGGAGCAAGACAAATAGATTATGTCCTGCCTTCAACTGGTATAGATATTAAGGGTTCTGCAGTGTTCTGGCCAGGTCTCGGACCAGGATCCCTCAGACTTCAAGATGTTGTATCAGAGACCAGTGGTGCATCAGATCATAGACTTGTATGGGTCGAAACAGATATTAGCGAAGAAAAACAAGAACCAGAACCAACTGATGAAACAAAAGAAACTAATGAAACTAAAGATACTACAGACACAACCGAGGATACCAACGAAACTGAAGACACCACTACACCTACAGAGGAAGATACAGGATTACCAATGACATGGATTGCTCTAGGAATAGTATTAATATTAATAATCATAGGTCTAGGATACAGAACAAGAAAATAAAAAAGGTTGAGAAAAATCTAAAAACTATATATTAATCTGTTCCTCTCTATTCCCTCTCTTTTTAATTATAAACTTATTGTTTGCTTGTAGTTATGTGCCTGGTTAGTTAATGGGTTCTGATCTTGGATAGGGAAGAGTCCCTTGCCCTTCTTCTCTCAAATAAACTTCTGATCTTCTCCACAAGGATCTCTTCTAAAGAATAGATCTTGATATCGAACTCCAAAACGTCTTCAAAACTATGTGCTTTCTGCTCTGGTTCAGAGTACACTAATTCATCAAGGGTTATGTCAAGCTTTGTAGTGTTCTTTTGACCAAGTATAGCGTCATACTGTATTAGTGCCTGTAGGTATCCTGGGTTCATGTATAGATTCTTTATTTCGAAATTTATTCCTGAAAGTCTTGATGTTTCATTTAAGGAACTTTTTAAGACTTCTCTGTATTCTTCTTTGGTTATTTCTTTTGTTGATGTTAGGTTTAGGTCTGTTTTTAATCCTTTGGCTGTTTCTTCGATTCCTCCGCTGTATTTTGGTAGGT
>CAYTEI010000038.1:9010-14012 GCA_964436705.1 uncultured Thermococci archaeon | reverse complement strand
TCAATGACAGTAATGGATAGTGAAGTAGATGTCGCTAACGTTGAAAGTAACTTAATCCTTGTTGGTGGACCCGTAGCTAACAGCGTAACTGAAGCCCTAGTAGATGAAGGAGTCAGCGAAGTCAGCTGGTCCGAAAGCGCAGGAGAACTCGAATACGTTGAATACGGAGGATACAACCACCTAATCGTAGCTGGTAAAACCAGAACAGAAACACAAGACGCTGCAGTCAGCTTAATGGAAAAACTCGCAGGGTAAAACCTCTCTATCTATAATTTTTTAATTTATTTAAGAGGTAGATAAACATGAAGAAAAAAATAGGAATAATATCAATAGCAATGGCAGTACTTCTAGTAGCAGGAACAATAGGATTTGCAAGTGCTCAAAGCTTTGAAGCTACTAGAACAATAGATAAAGATAGTGTTGCACCTGGTGGAACCTTCGAGGTAGACGTTGTTGTAACCCTTGGAGATGTAGATGGATTAATATTACAAGAAGATCTACCAAATAACTGGGACATAACTGAACAAACAAGCGCAGCCGACTTTAGTGAACCAAGCAGCTGGCTATGGTTCAGCGCCACCATTGATCAAGATACAGTCACATACACAGTACAAGTACCAGATGACGCAACAGAAACAGACTACGATATAACTGGAGAACTCCTCGTATCAGGATCAGATGAAACAGCGACAGTAACCGGAGATAACACTATTACAGTTGAAGAGGACGAAGGTGGCTACGAACCGCCTGAACCAGGAACAGTATTGGCAGCTTATAAAAACCACGTAAAAGGCCTACTAGAATAGGTACCTCACTCCTTTTTTAACCCTTTTTCTTTTTTAAAACTATTTCAAACTACCATGTTTTAAATCATGCTAGAATATTGTTCTTAGAGATTTTCTTGGCTCTTTATTCAGTATTTTGTTCAATCGCATTAGTCAGTATATAAGCTAGTTGAGAGCATCATTAATTTATTAAATAATTAAAATTAGTGAAATCTCAATAAGAGTTTATAGCGGAACGTCCCAGGTCTTCACGGGTCTTCTTTTTAAATCATCATTAGAATGAGTGCAGAATTCTATAATTAATCCTTTAAAAGGCGCAGTAAATCTTAATACCTTCCCTAGGATTTTAATATGATAGTTATTATATATCTAAATTTATAAGTACTATTGTTTTTGTTATTAGTCTGCTTCCACTCTTAAATGATTAGAGATACACCTAAAATACCTAAGGAAATTTTAAAAATACTGGTGAGCATTCCATAAAATATAGAAACGTCCAAGTAACTATTAACATTCATTGATCATAGAAGATTGAAACCCAAGGAAGATCAGAATAGTAAAAAAGAAAATAGGTAAACTTCCGAAGAGGAACAAAGATATTGATTAATAATTATTACTTAAAGAATGATAAATCAATCCAAGACTCATAAAGAGGAAAAACTTAAATCTATTACACTATTATTCATCGTTGGTTTATTAAAATTCTATCCTTAATTTTTAGTATTGGATTGAGGGCGAACCTCTTTCTAGTTACTCTTTTAGCTTGTTGACCAGATGTCTATTAGTTCTAGTATTGTTACGTCATCTATAGTTTCGCCACCGGTATCTGGAACCTCTTCACCATTAGACCAGTAATCAATAGCATCAAGTATATCTATATCACCGACTTCGCCGTCTTCTCCAGATATTGCTTCTTCTATGGTTTTTTGTATTCCATCTGTTATTGTTATTTCTTTGTTTCCGGTTACTGTAGTTGTTTTTGTGTCTGTTTTGAGTTCTCCGGTTATTGTGTAGGTTTTTTCTGCTGCATTTTCTGGTAGTTTTACTGTGTAGGATACTGTGTCTGTGTCGGATGGGTTGAACCATAGCCAGATGTTTGTTCCGCCAAAAGAGGCTTCGTTGCTTGTTTGTTGTGTTATGTTCCAGTTGTTTGGTAGGTTTTCTTCAAGTATTAGTCCGGTTGCGTTTCCGGTTGTGACATCAACTGTTACGTCAAAAGATCCACCAGGGAAAATTTCTTTTTTAGGTATATTTCTTTGTGCTGAAATGGATATTTCCTTTTCTTGTACTGTTATTGTTTTATGTGTTGTGTCTGTAGCTCCACTATCATCTGTTACGGTAAGTTCAACAGTATAGCTACCACCTGATTCATAAGTGTGGGTTGGGTTTTCCTGTTTAGAAGTGGATCCATCTCCAAAACTCCACTCAAAACTACTTATAGAACCATCAGAATCATAACTAGTGGAATTAAACTGAATAGTCTCGTTTATTACAGGATTCTCTGGCGTATAGGTAAAATTAGCAACCGGAGATTGATCCTCCTCCTGTACAGTTACTACTTCTTGAGATGTATCCGTAGACCCAAGATCATCTGTTACAGTTAATTCCACAGAAAAATTACCCTCCTCAGAATAAGAATGAGAAGAATCCTCACCAGAAGAACCAGACCCATCACCAAAACTCCACTCAAAACTACTTATAGAACCATCAGGATCATAACTCACAGATGCGTTGAAGGTTATTGTTTGATTAATAAAAATATCTTTGGGTTTGTATGTAAAATTTGCTTTAGGCGGATCATTGACATTATTAAGTAGTTCTATCCCATCCAATTTTCCATATCCTGTAGCATAATCTGGACCTTCCGCCCTCATGTCTATTGAAGATTCTTTTAAAAGATCATCCACCTCATTTGGAGAAAGACTTGAATCCATCGACAACAATAAACCAGCCATACCAGCTATATGAGGAGCTGAAGCAGAAGTACCTGTAAATGGCCCATCATAAGCTGTTGTTGTAACCTTGGTTGGCCCCATCATATCTAGTCCTAATCTTCCATCATTAGTTGGCCCCCAAGAACTATAAGAAGTCAAAGCACCATCATCATAGTTATAGGCACCGATACTAGTGACATTATCAGCAGAAGCAGGAGCCGTAATACTGCTCTCTCTAACTTTGAAAGTTGGATAACCATAGTTAGGAAAGAACAATTCTAATTCTTGATCCCCTGTAGCATTATACTTTTCGATGGCTACTCCGTAGTATCCATCTTCCTGAACCTTATAAGAGATACTTTCTCTTGGATAATCATCACCGTCCTGAACAGATACTGATCCTGCTACAGGATCCCCAGTTGAGTTAACTATATAAAGATTATAATCTTGATCATTGTTTTCCCAATTATCCCAATCCCACGTTAAGGATATATAAAATCTTGTTCCGGCACTAATTTCTCCACCATTCTGTAAATAGTTTATTTCATGGGTTTCATTAAAATTAAGCCAGTCATCTGAATCAGGATCACTAAAGTTCCCTTGCCAGTGATTCTCAGCATAATTTCCCGCAGAATTTACCCATACAACTCCATCTTTAACTGCATCATCAGCAACTTCTGAAATATAACCATTACCGTTGTTAGGTGAAAGGAAAAAAGCTACCGACATAACAATGACATCAACATCATTATTAACAAGCCAATCAGCGGCATTAGCATATTCTACTCCATAATCAAAATTAGCTAAGTATAAATCTGAACTTGGAGCCATATCAATAACGATCTCAGCAACACCAGTACCATGCGCATTATTCCCATTATTATCTATGCCATCATTAGTAAAATTCTTATAACCCTCAATATTTGATGATATCTCAGAGTTGGAGATATTAAATCCCGTAGTTGCTAATACTCCCACCTTAATTCCTTCACCCTCTATACCTTTCTCATGGAGTTCATCTGCATTCATTACTCCAACTCCCTCACTAATGACTTCAGTTGGGTGTCCACTGATAGGTTCTCTAATTCTTTTAACTTCATTGATACCTTCATATTCTTTTAGGCTGTCAGATGGTATTCTTGCCTGTATTTTATTTCCGTATTTCGTTTCTATCTTCGCTCCCTTATCTTTCAATTTATTAATATGGGATTCCTTTAAATCGTTAAATTCAATTATTACTCTAATTTCTTTGGACCTAGGAGAATCGATACTTATTTCTGACAATTCTTTTGAATCTTTATTATCTGTAATATTACTTGATAAATCGTGTTCTTTTGCCATTCCAATGTAGCCAAATTGTGTTATTATTACCAGTACTAGGGCTACTGTTAAAAGTCTATGATTCATTAGTTCTCCTCCTATAAATTCCAGACAAAAACAAAAGCATTACTAGTATTATGGCTGCATAGATGATTGACATATTACTAGAACTATTTTCGGTAGATCCACTAGGAACTGATTTTTCAGGGGTTCTCACAGTACTCACTTCCGGTTTTAAAGCCAATGATTTGAGATCCTCTAATTTAACAAATCCCTGTATAAGTTTTTTACTTTCAACTTCATATTCGGACTCTATATTAATATCGTAGTTTTCAGGTGGTTCTGTAGTATTTACTAGTTCGATCACCACCCTTATAGAACCGTTTTTAAGGGTAAGATCATGCTGTTCTGCAAAACTGGACTTATCAGAAGAATTAAGGAGGCCAATGAGGGGGGATTCTAAATCATCGCCTCTTTTGCTATCCAAAGATTCGTTTCCAAGATCAATGGTTTTATTCTGAGCTATTGTAATAGATGTGAATATAGATCCTAGAAAGAAGATCATGATAAGAATTAATGGAAAAAAATATCTCTTTTTCATTTGATTCCCTAAGATTAATAACCGATTTATATTTATAACATTTGGGTGTCCCCAAAAAAGAGCTAGTATCTTTCTATTATATTAATATCTAATTTTCATTCGATTGTTTAAACTCCTTGACACCGAGAATTGCTTGGATATTAATACTAAAATATAACTTCCTAGAGATTTGATCGCTTCAAGAATAAGGCTTCATAAATTTTTCACCAGTATTAATTATTGGTTTTCTATGATTTATTTGGTTTAATAATTCGTTCATAAGCATTTTGGTAACCATTCTGAGAAAGAAAATCCTAGTTAACTTTATACGTAACCAGATTAAGATTGGACCAAAAAACCGAAAACGAAACAAAAGAGCTTCT
>CAYTEI010000038.1:5287-8886 GCA_964436705.1 uncultured Thermococci archaeon | reverse complement strand
GCCTTTTTTTAAAGTCAACGTTATTTAATAAGTAAAAATCTATTCAAAACAAAAACAGAAAAATAAAGAGGGAAGAAATATTTTTAGCTTGTTGACCAGATGTCTATTAGATCTAGTATCTCTGTGTCGCCTATGGTTTCACCGCCAGTATCTGGAACCTCTTCACCACTAGACCAGTAATCAATAGCATCAAGTATTTCTTGATCATCTACTTCGCCGTCATCACCAGCTATAGCCTCTTCAACAGTCTTAGTCGTATTTGGAGAGGTAACATTAACCTGTTCAGCGGTTAAGTCATCAATAGTCACATCATAAGTTCCAGCATCCACAAAGGTATAGTCAAAGCTAACAGTCTTACCCTCACCAGCATCAACTGAAACAGACTTAGAGGCTTCATTATTACCATCAACGTATAATATTACGTCCTCTGTAAGGTCAAAGTCTCCTCCATTAGTAACTGTGGCATTCACGGTTACATTAAGTGACGCTTCTCCTTCTTGTGGTTCCACAACTAAATCACTATAGGCTAGTTCTTCAAATTCTCCACTCATATCAATGTTAGCGGTTTGGGTTGCGTCAGCATATATTTGGAAGACTACTGATTGACCTGATTGACCACCAAGTTCTGCTACAGCTTTATAATCAGGACCATCTTCTTGTGTATGATTGGCGTTTAGAGTTGGGATATCCGCTATTCGGTAGGTTCCGTCACTGGAAGATTCTGTCTTTATTAACTCATCATCAAATCCTGTTGCATCTACCCAATCTGTTCCATTGTACTTTTGTACCTTTATCGTAGCTCCTGGTACTGCTTTATCTCCTTCATCAGTTACAATTCCTGATAAAGTTCCTGATTCAAATACATCCACTTCTTCAGGTCCTCTCTCGTATTCCTCGGTACCAGTTATGTTCATAGTTACATTATAAGTTCCAACATCGTAGGTCTCATTGAACTCGTACGGTATGGTTACATCTTCAGTTGTGTTTCCAAGTATGGTTCCAGTTTCATTACCTACCTCGGTACCGTTTACGAATAATTCAGCACTATAAGCTCCTTTGGCTTCTCCTTCGTTTGTAACTGGAACTGTGGCATTCACTTCAAATGGTGTGGCTCCTGAGTCAGGAACTACTGTTAGATTACCTACAGTGAAGTTTGCTGGTTCTAATACCGTAACAGTTTTTGGAGCGAGACCGTCTATCGTGACATTGTAATCACCAGGGGCTTCACTAACTTCATACTCGAAGCTAACTACTTCTTCATCATTACCTGATACTGCAACTGATTTAGAACCCACTAAGTCGCCATCAAAGTAGAGTTCTGCATTATAGGCATCACTAGAGTCTGCATTGTTTGTTATAGTGGCATTCACGGTTGTATTAAATGGACTTCCACCTTCTTGTGGATCAACTTGCAAGTTACTTAGAGTGAAGTTTCCTTCAGTAGCCCATCCGACTCCAACTGAAGTCGTTAAACCAGCGTACACTGTTTCATTAGTTGAGTATCCAGTTAAATCCTCATACTCAGCTTTTACCATATAGTTAGTTCCATCAGGACTTGCTGGTACTTCAATCGAGAAGTGCCCGTTTTCACCAGTTGAAGTCACTAAATCAGAACCTTCGAAATCGGTTTCAGTTGTCCAAGCAGAGCCATTATAGGTCAGTGCGGTTACGGTTGCTCCTTCAACTCCTTCTGCGCCCATAGTTACTTCACCATTAAGCATTCCAGTGCCTTGGAACGACATGTATGCAGCATCTTCTAACAGATAACCAGCAGTATTATTCGCCCAAGTGGTGTTACCTGTTCCTCCATCAACTGTTATGGATTCATTACTAACATCGGCTAGGTCTGAATCTGGGTCTTTAGTTACGTTTACGGAGTACTCGTTAGTTATGTTGAAGTCTCCAAGTTTGTTGGAGATATCTGCTTCCGTTCCATTTATAGTGGAATTTGCATAGAATTCTACTTTTCCATCGTTAATAGGAACTGTTATGTTGTTTTCTCCGTTAACTGTTTCGTTATAGTACAAGGAAGCTATGCTTGAATCGCTATTGTGTATGGTCATCTCTAGGTTACCGAAGTCTAATCCTTCATCTTCTGCCTGATCGAAATCGTATATACCATTTGGTCCAGTTATTTCTGACTTGAGTTTGAAGTAATTACCTTCAGCTCCTTCCTTCGATACTCTTGAAGAACTATTTGTTACCGTCCACGTTCCATCCCATACATAGTCAGTTTTATTACTTGGAAGAGTTACACTAGCACTATACTCGTCTTCTGTTGTTATTGGAGCATTAAGTTGTTGGGTTGTACTTGAAGGTTCTATCCGGCCTTCTCCTGGGTATGTTGACCATGCAAAACTGCTTGTTTTATTCACTTTTACGTAGGTTCCATCAGTCAATAATTCAGTAGTTGATTCATTCTTATAACCCCAAAGCCTGATATCTGCAGTACCATTCAAATCAAGAGGGAATACGAGCTCACCATCACTATCAGTCACACCTGGAGCCTTTACTCTATCAGTGTAATTTGCACCGGAATCAGTATAGTTATACTGGAAGTATACAGACGCATTAGCGACTCTCTCAGTAGTACCCTCTTTCTTTACATATGTGTTTACATATGTAGTATCTTCACTTGGTAATTCATTAACGACTAAAGTTCTTGAATCATAGGTGTCATTATACTCAGCCTCAATTATTATCTCCTGACCTCCTTGTCCTGTGTATAAATCCTCAAACGTATAAGATCCATCAGTGAAAGATGCATTCCTATGGAGAGGCACGGTTTCATTATTAGAATCCACTGATTTCAGCCCTGGTAGGGTTACGTTGACTTCGCCGTTATCTATAGTGCTGTTTACTCCGTAGTTTGCGTTTACTGTTAGATCTATGAAGTTACCTCCATATATATCTTCTTCAGCTGGATCCACACTAGTAATATTTATCTCAGGTTGCTCTACATTTAGTGAAGCATTCGTAATAGTACCGTTAACCAAGACATTAATGGTTGAATTCGTTTTTGGAGTAACGTCTAGCCAAGTTGCATTTGCTTCACCGCTCCAAGTATCATTAACGTTAGTCACCGCAGTTAAATTATCTTGGAAAGCTCCGTTATAATTTAAAAAGCCTTTAGTAGTATTTTCGAATTCTAGGGTTACATCTGTATTATTCCATGTAATCGGATCTTCTAGCAATACCGTGATATTATCAAAGGTTTGATCGGCATATAATGCTCCGTTGTATGGCGCTCCGTTATATATGACATTTACTGTAGCATTTAAAGGGGTCCCAGTAACTGTGTCATTAGTTGCATCTTTTGCAGCTACTGTACTGCTTACACCAACCATACCTATTGAGAGTATCATCAGCGCTGATATTATTAAGCTTAATAACTTTTTCGTCGTTCTTTCTTCATTCATTTTTTTATCACCTATTATGGATTCTATTCTATTTCATTTGATCGTGGGATAGCCATATTTTCGAACATATTATTCGGTAGTCCCGTAAGGCCTCCTAAAAGACATTAATCCTTTAGATCTTACGGATACTTTGTATAATCAATGAAACTACCATCCTCGTCAATCCCTGGACTAGTTCCT
>CAYTEI010000038.1:0-5207 GCA_964436705.1 uncultured Thermococci archaeon | reverse complement strand
AGGTAATGTCTTTAACTATAATTTATGTTATAATTTATGTTCAAAGATATATTAAAATATTTAAATGAAGAATTCGATCCTGAGTAAACCCACATTGATCTTCAAAACGGGTGAAATCCTTCCGACTCTTAAAAGAGTACCGCGGATATTCAGAAAGAAAACTAAACATTAATGGTTTCTTAATCTCTGTTACACATAGACATCGCGACGAGTCTTTACTAAGACACAGCTTTTCCTAATTTTCTTTCGATCCCGGATTTATTGTGAACAAGTATAGTTTTCTTCTTTGATTGATCTATCACCTATGTAGGAAGCTTTCCGCAATAAATTGCTACATTATACTGCTCCCTTCGTGGAGTATCCAATTGGTCAGTTACTTAAAACCTTAAGGTTTATATCTTTTTTACTGAACTTAGATGTATTATTTAGTTAGTTATCCAGAGATCTATTAGGTCTAGTATTTTTTGATTGCTAATGGTTTTGCCACCGGTATCTGGTACTTCTTCATTGTTTGACCAGTAGTCAATTGCGTTAAGAATGTCAAGATCACCGATTTCACCGTCAGTACCAGCTATAGCCTCTTCAACAGTCTTATATGGGATAATATTATAATTTCTTTTAGGTTCTATTAGTGGTGAAGTATCTTGGTTATTTTCATTTATATTGTAGTTGGTTTCTCCGATCCCATCATTATCTGTATCAATACCGGTGTAATCATTATAGTAATTTCCTAGGTGATTGGTATATTCATTACTATTGTATGTGTATTTTAAGGGTTCTGGAGATTTCCAGGTATTGTTAGAGTTTTGAGAGTATATATTTAGTTTATATTTTTTTAAGTTGTTAAGATAAAACAGATTGCCATTTGATCCTTTTAGGTATAATCCATATCTATTGTCTTGTATCTGGTTACTTTTAATAGTATTATTAATCACTTTTTCAAGTTTAATCCCTTCTTCATTGTTCTTTGTTATTTCATTATTTTTTATTGTATTATTATTGCTTAAATACCGTAGATAAACTCCATTTGCATTGTTTTCGGTTATGTTGTTCTCTTGTATAGTGTTATTTTTACTTGAATCGTAGAGGCTAAGTCCATCGGCGTCATTATTGTGTAATATGTTTTTCTGTATTGTATTATTGCTTGATCCATCGAGCTGAACTCCATCATCAGTGTTTTGTATTATTTTATTATCTATTATAGTATTAATACTTGATCCGAAAAGGTAAACTCCATTATGGTTTTTTAATATTTTATTTTCTTCTATAGTGTTACTAAAACTAGAATCATGGAGATAAACTCCATCTAAATTGTTTTCTGTTATATTATTGTCTTCTACAGTATTATTACTTGCTCCGTAGAGATAAACCCCATTCTTATTGTTCTGAGTTATATTATTTACCCTTATACAATTATGATCCGAAATAACCTTAATACCAGCATCCTGCCTCTCAAAACCTGAATTAGTTATTATGAAGTTCTCTACAGTGATACCATCAGCCTCTAACCTCAACACAGGACCATCACCATCACCGTTTATAATGGGTTCCCCAGCACCTGTATCTCTACCCTTCAAAGTAATAGAGGATTTATTTATTATTAAGTTCTCCAAATACTCACCACTATTAACTATGATAGTTACTCCATCACTAACATTGTCCACAGCAGCCTGAATACTTCTATAATGCCCTTTACCTTCCTTATCCACGATAACTGAATTATCCTGCGATCTTACAGAATCAGTTATCGTAAAAACAAAACTTAATAATAATATCCCTACAAGTAAAGAGAACAGTTTTTTATAAACCATACTAAAACCTCAATCTATAATAAAAAATAGGTCTAACTACTATATATCTTTTAGGGAAACAAAACAGAAAATTCGTCATTAGTAGATAAATATTACCGATCGCATTAATCTAAAGATAAACCTCACCCAAAAAACCCCCTCTAATTTAATCAAAAAACAATGAACAATAATCCTAAGAACAAAGCCTCTGAAAAGTAAACAAATTTCCTTGTACCTCTAAAACTCAAGAAGAGAAAAGAATAAAAATTAAAAGAAAGCTTAATTTTACCCAGATGACCACATATCTATTAATTCAAGGATCTTGAAATCACTAATAACCTTACCAACACCAGGAACCTCTACATTATTTGACCAGTAATCAATAGCATCAAGTATATCTATATCACCTACTTCACCGTCATCACCAGCTATAGCTTCTTCTATTGTTTTTTCTGTTTGTTCTAATCCTATTGAGAAGTATGAGAAACCGGGTGTCTCTGCCTCAAATCTGTAATCAGTGTCAGTCTCATTTATCATCAAGGTTTCTAAGTTATTCCATTCTCCATTGTTGTATCTTCTCAATACTACATCTGCAGGTTCTCCAGTGATATTCTGTATCCATTCTTTCTCCACATTAAAGGTTATGTTGGCAGGAATGTCTCCTGGACCTATATCTATAGGTAAAGAATCCGGTAAGTCCAGATCTATTTCTATGTATTGGTAGGTATTATTAACTTCTGGTACAGCATCTGTAGAGTTTCCAAGTTCACTAATAGTTTCATTGACATTAGAGTAATTATCTGGTATTTCTAATGACTCTATTATATTATCTGGTGCTTGGTTCTCTTCTTCTTTTAGTCCTATTGAGAAGTATGAGAAACCGGGTGTCTCTGCCTCAAATCTGTAATCAGTGTCAGTCTCATTTATCATCAAGGTTTCTAAGTTATTCCATTCTCCATTGTTGTATCTTCTCAATACTACATCTGCAGGTTCTCCAGTGATATTCTGTATCCATTCTTTCTCCACATTAAAGGTTATGTTGGCAGGAATGTCTCCTGGACCTATATCTATAGGTAAAATATCCGGTAAATTTAGGTCTAATTCTATGAATCGGTAAGTATTGTTAAGTTGTTTTGTATTATTTAGTCCAGGAATTGCATCAATAGATGTACCTAGATCATTAATTACTTTGTCGACTTGATCAGAATATTCATCAGGTATTTCCCTATCCGATATATCCAATGACTCTATTATGTTAGACTCTATTGTGTTATTATCTTGTGATCTTATTGGGTTTGTTGTAGCAAGAACAGAGGTCAATAACACTATTCCCAGTAGTATAGATATTAGTTCTTTATTTAGTTTCATTTTAAAAACCTTCTTGGTTAGTAATCCTTTTATATTAAAACACTACAAGGTTATAAAATTTTCCCAATAAACCAATTGAAAGTGAAAAATTTCCAGTAATTGTTTAATTCCAGCTCCACGACCCCTCAACTCAATGAAATTAAAAAATAACCCCACCAGAGACCAAAAAAAGTAACTGATTTAATATAATAGCATGAAACTAATTTTATAAAAAATTAGGACTTTAAGGAAAGAAAATAGAAGAAAAAGAAATAGGATCTTTTAGTTAGAAGACCAGATACCTATCACCCCAAGGATCTTAGAATCACTGATGATCTTACCTGTACCCAGTACTTTTTTATTGTTTGACCAGTAATCAATAGCTTGTAGTATGTCTTGATCACCTATTTTTCCGTCTTCTCCTGCTATGACTTCTTCTATTGTTTTTTCTGTTCCATCTGTTACGGTAATTGTTTTTTGTGTAGTGGTTCTTGCTCCATCATTATCGGTTACTGTTAGTTCTACAGTATAGTTACCAGATGAATCATAGGTATGGGTTGGATTCTCTAATGTAACTGTAGATTCGTCTCCGAAGCTCCATTCGTAGCTGGTTATGTTTCCGTCTGGGTCGTAGCTCGAGGAGTTGAAGGTAATAGTTTTATTAGATTTGGGTTTCCAAGTGTATTCTGGTACTGGAACCTGATTAATATTGCTTATTTCGTCCGTGATTATGTTATCCTCAGGATTTTTATCATTAGAACCTCCAACTGTAATCGTTATATTATCATTTAGTTTTTTATCTGGTAGAACCAGTGATTTAGACATGAAGTTGGTGTTATTTACACTAGATCCCTTTAAGGTTAATTTAGTTGTGTTTAGAATGTTAGTTTCGTTTTTAACTATGAATTTCTCGTTTTCCACAGCCCCAGATCCGTTATTACCGATCAAGACCTCAGCTTTAACTCCTCTCTCATGTTCATGATAATTAATTCCCTCATCATATAGCTTAAGATCCGGTCTTAATAACTTAAACCGTTTTACGTTATTAGATTCATTCGTCTCAACAATATTATCATTAGGATCTACTATCAGGACCTCATTCTGATCCGTATTAATCTTACTCTTATTCAACGAGAACTCCAGCGATCTACTAGAATTATAACTAATCGAGCTAAGAGACCTAGTCCTTAAAGTAGTATTACCACTCAGTAGTTCAAGTTCCACATTAGTTGCAGTAACTTCTCCTTCATTACTTAGATCAACCAGTAAATCAACCTTATCCCCTCTCCTTACTTCACTAACTTCGCCGATAGTGAGATCAGGGTTAACCAATGTTATCTCGTGATCATTATTAGTATCCAGTAACTCTGGCACTTCATTATCTGGATCCACCTTTAGAACAAACCCGCCACTACGATCCAAAGTTGCATTAAAACTATCCTGAATGGTTTCTCCAGCATTCAATCCATCGTAGGTCTTTGTATCTAGTAAAGTGGAATTTTTATTATAGAGCCCTACATTAAAGCTTGAAACGCTTAAATCACCGATATTACTCACATTGTAATTTATCATGATCTCATCATTAACCGTGGCATCTTGGGTGTAGGATGCGTCTATTTTTAGATCTCCTAGGTATCCGTGCTTTATATAGAAGAGATCGTTCTTTTGATCTTTTTCAAAGTTCTTACCCATTGAAACACTCATGAAACCATCCTTCTTCATTGCTATGGTGTTCTGCCAGAAAGTGATATTAACATTTTCTCCTCCAAACAGGTTACGTTCTTTGATCCAATTATTGTTTTTTCTGAGCTTGTAAAAGGTTTCTTTGTTCGTTTTCCCACTTACTTTACCTCGATAAGTTAATAGATCAATATCCTCTTCAGATTTCAGGTTCACATTCCTTACTTCGGACATGTTCTGATCCAAATTTAGGGTCTCAGGACTACTTCCTTCGGTGTAGTGTATCTCTGGATCATTAGTTGGGGTATCAGTCCATACGAGAGAGTTACTTGAAACATCAAGATCCTTAAAATCAGCTGTATTAAATGTATTGATTTTTTCAATACTGCC
>CAYTEI010000037.1:7561-14100 GCA_964436705.1 uncultured Thermococci archaeon | reverse complement strand
TCCATGAGAAGACCACTCCGAGTGAGATCTATGACGATGGTAATGTTGTAGAGAACCGTGACTTCCTCCCCTACCTTACTCATTTAGGTTCGTGAGGAAGTCACCGAAATAGGAGTCTTAATGAAGTTTTTGAGTTTTACCTTTTCTTTGATCAAAAACCTAAAAAGTTGTTAATCGTAAGGAATATTCAATGACTGAGGAATTAGGTGTACTATATATTGAGGATAATGAAAACCATCAAAGGGTAATGAAAAGATCCTTGAAGAAGATTGATTCTATTAATTTCAGTTTCCAGGCTGTGGATGATGCTGACTCTGTTTCTAAGATTCTTGAATCTGAAGAATTTGATCTAATCTTTCTTGATTACAAACTTCCTGATAAAAGTGGAATGGAGGTCCTAGATAAACTTAGAAATAACGAGGTGGATATTCCAATTATTATAGTTACTGGGCAGGGAGATGAAAGACTAGCGGCAAAAGCGATTAGAAATGGAGCTCAAGACTACATACCTAAAACAGAAATCACACCGGATGAACTCCAAGAAAGCATTGAATACTCGAGAGAAGAGTATGAAAAGAAAGGGGAAACTTGGGAAGAAACTCATGAAGAAATCCCGGAAGAACACGAAATGGATAAGTCACCCGTAGCACTGTTCCGAGGAAAAGTATTAATGAAAGGACCAGAAAAGAAAGAGGAAAGACTAGATAATGCGAGTATAAAGATTAAAAAAGAAGGATTAGATATCGAAGGCTGTGAGAAGTCACCGATAAAGCTTGATAACATTGAAAAAATAAGTCTTTCACAATGGTCTCCCAAAAAATCTGATAAAGCAATCTCACTAACGAAATCCGATGAAAATTACGTTTTCCATATTAAACTCTCATCTAAGACCGATTCAAAGGATTTCCTTTCCCAAATCTTCAAACTACTAATAGGGAATCCAACTGTCTTTGGAAGGCATAGACTGAAGGGTAATCAGAAGAGCGGTTGGGAGATCGGGGAGTTAGAGATCTTTAAAAATAATATCTTCCTTTCGCTAAAATCAATTAAGGTCTTAGTCGATCTTAGCTCAGTTGATCAAGTGAAAACTCGTATGGTGAAAAGAGAGAGGAAAAAAGCCTACGTATTAGGAATAAATCACGCTGTATCCGGTAGAAAAGCCTACACCACAGTCGGAGTATATGAAAAGAAAAGCGCAGACCAATTACTATCCTACATCCAAATCAATAAAGAACTCCGAAAAATCTAGAACTCCCTCTTACCCCTCATAATCTTTTTCCGAGAAATAAATTTATAGATACAATATATCAACTTTCTTAAATTATCTTTCTACACTTCTCACATATATAGATCCTGTTTAACTATAATTAATACTGAATTTCAAAGAATTAATTATTGCGAGGGTTGAATTTAAGGAAAAACTGTTGACTAACCTAAGATATAAATATCTAAAAAATTACTAACCTTAAGGTTAATAATATGGAATTAGACGGAAAGTTTACGAAAATATCTATAGTTTCTATTCTGATTCTTACTCTAGTAGTTTCAGGGTGTACCGGAGGATCTGACCAGCCAGAAGAAGAAAATGGCTTAGAAATTACAGAAAACAGTTTCGCTAAAAATATAGTGGGTAAAGACAATTATGATGAGCATTCCGGTGTATATGCTCCAAACGAGATCGTAGAAGTTTACTTCGAGGCAAAGGGATTCACGAAAGACGATGGAGTGGCTGATATAAAACAAGACCTAGTTGTACTCGATCCAGACGGTAACAAAATAATGGATACAACTGTTGTCAATAAAGAGCTGGATATGGGTGGCCAAGATGAAATTTGGTTCCGAAACAGGATCACACCTCCACAGGACGGATTCAAAAGTGGAGAATACGAAGTCAAACTCATTCTAAATGATAAGGCAAGTGATCGAGATCTTACTTACACTAAGACCTTTACAGTTGAAGGGGAAGATGAATCCACGAATAACCAAGAACAAACCAAAGAACTAGAGATAACCGAATTCTCATTCGCCTCAAGTATCACAGGAAAAGATGATTACGTAGAGCATTCTGATCAATTTGGACAAAAGGATAGAGCATACCTTTACTTTGAATTCGAAGGATTTGAAAAAGAAGAGGGGCAAGCAAACATAAAACAAGAGCTAAAAGTTACAGACCCTGATGGAGAAGTAATTATCGATAAGACTATTACCGATGAAGTTTTAAATGCAGGAGCTCAAGAAGTGATGTGGTTAAGGAACTCTATCGCACCGACAGACTACGTATTTAAACCTGGTGAACACACCGTGGAAATCACGATAACAGATAAAAAAGCAGAAGAAACCTTAAAACACACAGAAACCTTCACCATAGAGGAAACAGTAGGTACAGTTGACGAGAAAGAGTTAGAGATTAGGCAATTCTCTTTCGCTGAATCCATCGGCGGATCAGGAACCTATGTACCACGTTCTAAAGAGTATGCTCCCGGTGAAAAAGTTTTAATGTACTTTGAGATCTGGGGACTAACAATAGAAAACGATAAAGCAAATATAAAACAAGATCTGAAAGTGATAGGCCCTAATGGAGAAGAAAAAATGGACAATACCCTTCTAAATGAAGAAATGGACATGGATGGCAGAAACTACCTGTGGTTGAGAAACTCACTACCTCTACCGGAAAATGATCTCGCAGAAGGAACGTACACAGCCAAAATTGAAGTCCTAGACAAAAATGATGTAACAAGAACAGAGATTACGAAAGAATTCGTTGTAGATGAAAGTTAAGAGATTATTCTATGATTTTATTTATTTTTTTGTATTAGAGCTTTTAAATTTTTGTTTTTGCTGGTTTCTGAGAACCTTTGTTGACGGTTTATTATTTACTTTTTTTACTATTAATTTAGTGAGTTAGGGCTTTTAATTTATTTGATTTACTTTTCTTTATAGTAATATGGTAAACTTTATATACTTAGAGTGAATTTTGTAAATAAGGACAACTTTGTAGTACTATTGTTTTTCTGTTTATAGTTTTGTTTTTTGGTTTTTAGGAGGTGATTCCTTGAAAGGACTGTCCAAAATTAACAAAATATGGTTAACATTACTCATAGCTGGTGTAGTTGTTATGAGCGGATGCATAGGAGGACAACCAGAAAACAACCAAAACGAAGACGAACCCACACAAGCAGACGTAGTAGTCAACATGGAAAGCAGCGAATTCAAACCATCAAAAATAAATATAGAAGAAGAAAAAACCATCCAATTCATAAATAAAGATATGAACAGTCACACGGTCCATATAACCGATCAAAATGGAAAAGATATTTACCCAGACACCCAAGTCTCAGCCGACGAATCTATCACAGTCACCATAGAACAAGCAGGAACCTACAACCTAAACTGCGAACTCCACCCAGGCATGGACGGAACAATAACAGTAGGAGAAACCACCGAAACAAACACCAACCAAGAAGACGACAATGACTCATCCCCAAACGGATATTAACTCAAATAAATAATAATCTAAACAACAAAGACATCTAATATTTACCTTGTGACATCCTCTCCGACCTAAAGGACGGAGCTTCCACCATTCACACCCTTCCAATCCAAGTTGAGATGTTACCGTGAAAGTGACGTGAAGAGCCACCGACTCTTCATAGTCATCTTAACTCGGTTCTCCTCCGCTCGCCAACTTTCACCCAAGAAAGGGGAGAGGTTGGGTCATTGCTATGGAGTTCAGGGCACTGTCACAAGTACCCTGTTCATAGCTAACGAGGGATTCAATCCTCGAAACTCCTAACGCCTCCACACTTGGCTGTAAAGACTTGGAGAGAGATCTTATCACAGACTTGCCATGAACCTGCTACCTAAAATTTGTTTTGTAGCTATTTAAAGCCTAGGTTGGGTGTATCCTCTCCCTGAAGGAAGAGGTCTTACCCAACTACAAAGATAAAATCACTACGCCTTCACCAACAAGCCCGGGTACTTAGAAAGGAGAATGTAATTAGATTAGATAGATTAAGAGTTAACAAAATATATTGAACATTTTGAGTGTTTTCATTGGCCTTTTAGAGGCTGGTTTTAGGATCTACTTACTCTTCTATATTAAGCAGTTTTTTAGTTATTGGTACTATTAGGAACAGAAGAAACAATAGAAATAGGTAGTATAGTCTTGAGTCAATAAATCCCAAAAAACCTAGAAACCCCAACCAACCCAGATTCATCTCATCAAAGTTCATAACAATAGTTAAGGAGAAACTTCATATTTAGTTTTTTGCTCTTTAGTTCAGGGTATTGGGTATGGATCTTGTTCTTGACTTTAGAGGGTTTTTCATAGCCATTCCTTTGGTTCACTCTCATAAATCTCTGAATATTGTTTGTTTTTATCTCTTTCCAAGATCTTTTCCTGAACTTTTTCTTTTTCTAGGTTGTCGAGGAGTTCTTTTTCTATTCCGTGTGATAAGGGGCAATTTGATAAGCATACGCCGCAATCTGTCCCAAATTGTCTCCATGTTCGATAACATTTTGTCTGATCTATTTTCCACCTGTCCTCATTCTCTGGTAGAGGTTCTTCGGGTATAGCGTCTCCTGGACAGGCCTTACCACATTTTCCACATTCTTCACAGAACTTTTTTAAGCCGAATTCTTGTCTCTCATTGGTTCTTAGCTCTAGGTTCGTGGTAACTATTCCTAGTCTTACTCTGGGTCCGTATTCTTTCGTTACTAGGATCCCTGATCTTCCTATCTCTCCTATACCAGCTTTTTCCCCTACTATTGGAGCTATTAATAAGTAATTACCATCCATGTGGTTTCGGGCTTCGTATCCTAGTTCTCTAACATAGTAACTCAGCACCATACCGATTAAAGCCGCTTTAACGTATCCTTTAGTTACTTCTATAGCTTCACTGGTTCTTGGGGCGCTATTTATCATGTCTTCATCCATCTCAACGGCAAAAGCTATAGCGTAATCATGCAAATCATCGATCTTCTCGCCATAGTTCTCTCCTCTACCTCTATGTGAGTAATAACAATTTTCACCGATCTCAGTGAATCCAACAAGATCGGCTCCATAGTACTTAGCGTACCCCTCCAGTTTCTCTGTAATCTCATCAGGCCCCATATCAACCCTATTATCTCTTACTTCACCGTCTACATTTTGTTTAATATCTGATAGGAAATTGAAGGCGGAAACACCCATAGGGGAATTAAGTGGATCGAAAGTAGGTGTTCCTTCACTCATTAATGGTGGATAATCCCGGATCTCATCGTCAATATTCTTTTTTTCAGGATTCTTTTCATAATACTCCTTATATCTTTCACTTCCCTCTTCTAACTCCATCCTAGAAAACATAATATCTCTTTCATCAAATCTACTCATATTCAACCCTAATCCACACCTAAATAAAGAAAATTCTACCTTAAAAAGAATTCCTTACAGAATAAGTAACGATCCTTATGGTATGAACAAAGAACTTTAGATTCAAAAAATCCTTCTAGGCTCTGAAGCTTTAAGAATTTAATAAAAAGCCTTATATATTTCTTTTAAGTTATAATTATTTGATGAACCATATTTAGAAGATATAATTAGGAATCTTTGTGATATCATGTTTAAAAAGGATCTTAGTTTCGGATTATATATTCCTGTCTACGGTGGTTGGTTTGGGGATATTGAAGAGGATGAGAAAGAACCTAAATACGATTATTTAAAGAAAATAGCTATCAAAGCAGAAGAACTTAAATTTGATTGCCTATGGATCCCTGATCACTTATTAAACCCTATTAAAGATGAAGATGATCCTGCTATAGAGTCCTGGACCCTGGCCACGGCACTCGCAGAAGCTACTGAACAAATAAAGATATCACATACAGCCCTATGTGAAGCATTTAGACCTCCCGCCGTACTTGCAAAAAAAGCTGCCACCCTAAACCAAATAAGTGACAACAGATTCCTGTTAAGTCTAGGAGCTGGATGGTATAAGAGAGAATACGAATCCTACGGACTGAAATACCATGAACACGATCAAAGAATAAAGAAAACCAAAGAAGCCATCCAAATAATCAAAAAACTTTGGAACGAAAATAGAGTTAATTACGATGGGGAATTCTATTCAATAGACAAAGGCATCCTAGAACCAAAACCAGATAGAAACCCAGAAATATGGTATGCCGGAGAATCAGCCCCATCACGAGAATTAGCAACAGAAGAAGCACGAGGATGGCTCATGCACCCTCATAATATTGAAAGAATAGAAAGCAATGTAAAGGATATGGATAATAGAGCAAAAGAGAATATGAAGTATGGAGTACCTTTCTTTACTCTTATTAGGGAAACTGATGAAGAGGCCCGGAGTGATCTTAAAGAGTTGGTTTCTGATAAGGAACTATTTGAGAGAACTCTTGAGACGGGTTTGATTGGATCTCCGGAAACAGTTAGGAGTAAGCTGGATAGAGTCTCGGATCTGGGTATTGATCATGTTTTATTGAAGCTTTCTCCAACTTTTGAGGAAATGAAGTATTTTGATCTTATATAATTCTTTTTTATTTGG
>CAYTEI010000037.1:0-7461 GCA_964436705.1 uncultured Thermococci archaeon | reverse complement strand
TGATATTATGCCTCAAAAAGTACCTGATAACGAAAGAAACCTAAACATCTGTAAAGAAAACTGCGGACCCTGCCCAAGCTTCAAACCAAACAACCTACACGAAGTAGAACCAGGAGCTCTATTTTGTGCGAGAGGAGCATCAGAAAAACCAAAAGAAGAAATAGACGATAACGGATGCAACTGCATGGACTGTCCACTCTTCGATGAATACGACCTAGAAGGTGGATGGTTCTGTATGGAAGGAACAGAAGGAAGATAAAAAATTTCTCTACCTCTCTCTTTCCCTCTCATTAATTATTATAAATTCAAATTTAAGTCCATTTATCCAGGAATTCTGATATTTTGAAGTTTTTTATTTTGTCGAGTTTATTGAAGTCTTTGTCTTCGGTTATTAGGAAATCTGCCTTTGATTTTTCATAGGAGTGGGCATGGATACAATCTCTTGGATCTAAATCTTTTTCATAGTAATTCTTGAGAGATACCATATCTTCTCCTGTTAGTGGAATGATCACAAGGTTGGGTTCATTCAGCATTGAATCCCAAACCTGCAAAGCTCTATCCTTACCGTATACATTTTCTATTTGGTAAATTACTTCATCTATTGTTGTTACGGAGGTTGAAGCGTTGAGACCATCTTCAATCTCTTTGAGTAATTTTTGAGCAGAGGAGTGTCTTTGATCCTTGGGGTTGAATGCGATGATGAAGATATTGGAGTCTAAATAGATCATTGGAGTTCCCCTTTCTCATTTTTCTTCTTCATTCTTTCTTCATAGGCTTTATCTGATGATTTGAACTCTTTATTATCTGTTATTTGGTTTTCTAGTTCTCTGGATATTTCTGATAAGGGTTTTTTGTTTTTCTTCTCTATTATTACTTTATCATCTTTTTCTGTGAAGAGTACTTCGGTGTTAGGTTTTATCCCGAGCTTTTCACGAATATTTTTAGGAATAACTACCTGGCCTTTCTGACCAACTTTCCTCCTCAACTTCATTCATACCACCTAGTAAGAAAAAGTAATACCAGCATATAAGAATTACGACACCAATCACAACCTTCCAAAAAAAATTCACCTAAAAACAAATCACTACTCAAATACCTTATATGCTTTAACCCAAATATTTTAAAAGATTAATAAAAATAATAGATGGATAAAATCCTTTTAAATAGTTTTTTCCCGAAATATTCGATTTTATTGTTCATTCAATTTGCGTTACTGTAGCTGTTTGAAGAATCTTTCGTTTATTACCTTTGGTTTTATTCTGTTTTCTTAGATCCCAATCTTCGCCTGTTATATCGTCTCCAAATCCTATTATTTGTCCGAATTTTATGTATCAGAATTGGGCGATTGCCATTAGGGCTGATGCTTCCATTTCAACTGTTAGACAATCCTGATTCTTACTTTTTTTCTCTCATGTTCTTGGTTTCTCTGTAGAATGCGTCTGTGGTCCATGTTTTTCCTTTTATGTAGTTTACTTTGTGATTGTTGAGTACGTTCTCTATTGTCTTTATTACTTCTTGGTTGGCTTTGATTTCTCTTGATGGTGGTTGGTAGTGGTAGGAGGTTCCTTCGTCTCTTAGTGCTGATTCCACTATCATTACTGATCCTCTTTTAAGTTCTTCTTTTAGGACGCCACCGTTTCCACAGGCTATTATTTTGTTGCATCCTCTTGCTATTAGTTCTTCTAGTATTCCGCCTGCTGCTGGGGATCCTGGTGGAGAGTCTACTAGTACCACTCTTTTTCCATCTTGTTAGTGTTCTAGCATTGGTATATCCATTGTTTCTCCTTCGATCCTGTCTATTTCTTTTAAATCAGGATCGTTTCCTATTTCTTGTTTTAATTCTCTGTAGAATGTTATGACTCCTCGTTCTGGGAAGTTATCTCGATCTATTAGTTCTGATGGTTTGATTATTTACTTCTTCGTGGGATCGTATTCCAGTATTGGAAAATCTGCCTCTCGAATCAAAACAATCATCTCAGTAATAATTAAGGATCAGCTTCTTCTATTTTTTGTTTTCTCTGGCTTTTATTGGTGTATAGTTTTTGTGGTGTTGTTTTTCATATTTTTTTAGGATCTCTTTGGTTTTTTCTTCATTTATATCATCTAGTAGTGGGTAGAAGAATTTTGATTCTGCTCTAATGTGGCTGGTGTGAATTCCTCTAAGATGGGATGCGGTCTCCAAAATCTTTTGTTTATTGTGTTCTTGTTTTGCTTCGTCTTTTAGTTCTTTGATTTTTTTGATAATTTCCACATGTTCTCCCTTAATGTGTTCTAGAATTTTTTCCGGTACATGTTCTTCTAGTAGGGGGAACAGGTGTTGCTCTTCAAACCCAATGTGCTGGTTATGTTTATCAGCTAGTTCATCTATCTTCTCACTTAGAGCTTCAGTATCTTCGTTTGTGGATAAGTTTATTATTTCAAATTCTATATCAGATATTTCTTCATGTTGATCCACATATTTATTTTGTAAGATTTTCATTATATCTCCCTAAATCTCTTATTCTATACTTAAGAAAAATCGTTCATTTTATTCAAACATTTTCAAGGTTTTAGAAGGTGAACATCAAATCTTGCCCCACCAAGACTTGAATCCTTAACCTCTATTCTTCCTTTATATGATTCAGCTATTTCTTTCACAAGATGTAAGCCTATTCCGGACCTTGCAGAATCTCCTTGTCTGAAACCTATTTGGAAGATTTTGTTCTTTTTTTGGTCAGGAATACCTTTCCCGTCGTCTTCTACTGAGACTACACATTCATCGTTTTTTTCTTTAGTATTTATTTGGATTTTTGTGCAGTTGGAGTGTTTTATAGAGTTTTCTATTAGTTCCTGGAACAGATCTTCGAGTAGAGACCCGCCCAAGACTTTAGATTTGGTTTTCTTTAATTCTATTTCAATTCCTTTATCCGAGGCCTGATCTCTGTTTCTGACGATCACTTCATCAAGTATGGAGTTTACACTAATCTCCTTGACTTCAGCGTCTTGAGCCTTGTGGAGTATGTCGACTTTGCCAGTTATTTCTCGGATATCTTTGCAATTGTTCTCGGTTTTTTCTACAAACGATTTTCCCTCTTTAACAGTTTCACATTCTTTGAGAAGTTCTTGATATCCTTGGATGATGTTAGCTTTTTCTCTAATAATGTGTCTAAGCAGTGAATGAAGATATTGATTTTTCTCCTCCATCTTCTTCCTCTCTGTGATATCCATTATCATACCTATGATTTTCCCTATCTCTCCTTCACTGTTCTTTACAGGTTTAGCCTTTTCTCTTACCCATCGAGTTTCACCGTCTTTTCGAACTATCCGATGTTCAAAGTCAAAAGCTACTCCTTCACTTGCTTCTAAAATGCTCTCATGTTTTTCTATAACAATGTCCTTATCTTCAGGATGTACGTATTGGAGAAATTCTTCAAATTTACCTCCAAACTCTCCTTCCTCCAACCCAAACAATTGTTCACATTCTGGATTCCAATAGAGGAAATCATTCTTGATATCATATTCCCATATACCAACGTCTGCAAATTTCTGGGCTAGGGATAGCCGGTTTTCAGCCTCCATCCTTTCCGTTATATCCTCTACTAATGATATACCTGATTTGATTTTGTTTTTCTCGTTTTTTATTCCTTTGAAGAATACTCTTACGTGGGTTGTTTTGTTTCCTGTTAAGGAGGTGTATTTCCCTTCGTAATATCCTTCACCTTCTTCTAAGGAGGATCTTACTTCGTTGATCAGCTCTTCATTTTTGAGGTCTTTTAGCATGTTGAGACCTATTAGTTGTTCTCTGGAGGATCCTATTATTTCTACGAATTTGTCATTGCATTCTGTTATTTTGCCTTCCGAATCGTAGTGGAAAGCACCTAAAGGAGTTTCATGAAAGATGTTTTCATATTTCTTACGTCTTTTCTGAAGTTCCTTTTCCTTTTTCTTGCGTTCTGATATGTTTCTGATTAGTCCGATGAATCCTTTGATTTCTTCTTCATTTTTTAGGTAGAAGGCGTTTGTTTCTCCTGGGAATACTTCTCCATTCTTTTTTTCGTAGTCTATGGTATAGAAAAAATTTCTGTCTCCCATGTGTTCTCTTATTTTGTCACCCATTTCTTTGAACTGTTCTTCATCATGGTAGATGTAGTTTGTTTTCTTTCCTTTGATCTCTTCTAACTCATAACCGAATAGGTCTGTGAATGCTGGATTACAGCTAATTATATTCCTATCTGTATCGGCTACTAGAATTGCATCACGAATACTGTTAAATAACTGGCTATACTTTTTCTTACTCTGCTTCAGTTCCTCCTCTTTCTCCTTTCTTTCGGTGATGTCTCTGATGTTGCATTGTACTACTTTTTTTCCTCCTGCTTGGTAGGTGTTGCTGACGAATTCTACTGAGGCTTTTTTTCCATTTTTTGTTTTTAGGGGCATGTCTTCATATCGGATAAAATCTTTATTTACTAGTTCTTTGAATCTTTCCTTATTTTCTGCTATGTCTTTGAAGGTTCCTATTTGCCAGAGTTCCTTTCCAACAAGTTCTTCCTTAGAATAACCTAATAAATCTTGAATATAAGGGTTAGCATCCTTTATCTCTCCTGTTTCTGCATCGAGTATTAGCATTCCGTCTTGTGCTGATTCGAATAGTCTTCTATATCTTTCTTCACTCTCTACTAGATCTTCTTCTGCCCTGTAATGTTTTACTCCTTGGTTGATTGCTTTGGCTAGTACGCTGTACTGTGATTTTGGGTCTCCTCCTTTTTGGAGGTATCGATCCGCTCCTAGGTTTAGAGCCTCAATAGCAACTTCTTCTCTTCCCTTGCCGGTGAGCATAATGAAAGGCGTATCATAGTTCAGATCTTCTTTAACTTTCTCTAGTAGTTCTAATCCATCTAGATCCGGCATTTGATAGTCAGCAATAATAGCATCATATTCAGAATTCTCTAGAACTTTAAAAGCTTTTTCAGGTGATGTAACAGTTTCTACTTGGATTGATTTGTTTTCTTTATTTAGGAATAATTTTGCTTGTTCCAAGAAGTTTTCTTCATCGTCTACCATTAAAACTTTCATTCCATCGTCTTTTACTGTTGAATTAACCATTTAAATCAACTTAATTAATTCATTATCTAAGGTTTGAATATGGGATCAGTCTTACTCATAATAAGGTATAAATGAATAAATACCTTTACATATCTACCAAAGACTTCTCTAAAATTTCTATGATCACCACTAGATCTAATAAACCACAAAAGATACAGAAATTAAATCTATCAAAAGAAAAATAACCATAAAATCAATCTAACAAAATAATGAACCTAAGCCTTCTGCAAATAAACATCAAATCTAGCTCCTCCCAGATCTGAATCCTTTACCTCAATTTGTCCGTTGTATATTTCAAGAAGGGTTTTCACAAGGAATAATCCTAGTCCAGATCCTCTTTCTTCGTCAGTTGTATAGCCTTTATTAAAGATTTTTTCCTCTTCATCATCCGGTATTCCTTTTCCATCATCATCTATAGAGCAAATAATCTTATTTTCAGTTTCTTTTCTCCTTATCCTTATCTTTTCAGCATTTGAGTGCTGTATAGAGTTTTCTATGATGTTGCTAAATACTTGGTTTAATAGAGAACCTCCTTTCACCTGGCATCCATCTTCAGGACAATCAAGATCAATATCCACATTCTCCTTCTCTGCCATACCCTTGGTATCCTGAACTGCTTTATTTATAACCGAATCTAGTTCTACTTCTCCAATAGTTTCTTTTTGTGCTTTTCTTAAAGTCCGTACTTTGTTAATAATTTCTAAGCCATTATTAAGTCCTTTTTCCGCTTTCCTTAAATTCTCTTCAGCAGCTTCAGGGAGGTCGTAATCCTTCATGAGTTCAAGGTATCCCCGGATCACCTGAACCTTATTCCTTAAATCATGCCTTAAAAGAGAATGAAGAAGATCCTCTCTTTCACTCGTCTCTCTTAAAAGATCAATATTCTGATTAACAGACACCCCCATCTCTTTGTAATCACCCTTCAAGCCCACAGTATCAATGCTTACATCAAAATCCTTATCTGAAAAATGATCTAATGTTTCCATTATTCTTCCTAGTGATCTATTTATTATTTCAAAGCTTTCGTTTATGGATTCACTTATTTCCTTGAACTCACCCTTCATCTCCGTCGTTTCAACCCTAACACCCAGATTTCCCTCAGATAATTGCTTTACAGCTCTATTTATTTCTTCAATAGATTTCCTTGTTTCTTCAATACTCTGGTTAATATCTTCACCAATCTGGACGTAATCTTTGTCTAACTTATCGGTATCCACCTTATTTTCAAGATCTCCATTCGATAAAGATCTGAAGGATTTCTGTATAAGATCTGTATTCTTCTTAAAATCTTTCCTCATTTCACTAACACTTCTGATAGTCTCACTAACCTCATCATCATACCCTGGAGGATCAATTTCATGGCTTAGATCTCCAGAAGCTATCTTTTTTGCTGAATCACTCAAAGAAGAAAGCGGGTTAATCACGGACCTTTTCACTACCGACCATGCAACGAATAATGTAGCAATATCAATTAAGAATACAAAGATAAGAAAATTCTTAAGAATATTAACTCTCTGTTCAAATGCTACTTGATAACTGTCTACGGCTTGATCCATCTCAGTAAGAAGTTCTTCATTCCGATTCTTTATTATATCCATAGATGATCTGAATTCTTCTCCACTCGTTTTAGGATTTGCTACTTTTCTTATTGCAGGATAGAAATTTTTCCAAACAGTTTCAACTTCTAAAAGCCTTTTTCTGACAATCCCAGTAGATCTTGGAATTCCTATTTCCTTATCTCCATCCAGTAATGCATAGAAGGTTTGATTAAATCTTGATGAAACCTTACTAAGATCTTCACGTAGCATTTCAGGATCTTCATATTCCATAGACGAATTATAGTAATTTGATTCAATCATTAAAGAGTACTTAACCATCTTCTGGGAATACATTCTCTGCCTACCAGCTAAATTTATTTCTCTCCCAGCAGTATCCTGAGTTCTAAGAATAAGGAAAACTCCACCTATATTAGCAACTCCAAGAATACCAATTAAAACCAAAATAATCCCAATCTTCCATCTGACACTCAAATTCCTTAATCTATTTTCCAATCCCAACTAAGACCCCACGCCTAAGTTAAAACCAATATGATAGAAATATCGTAAAAGTTACCATCCAAATCTTTCTACGGATAAAAAAAGAAGAAACAAACCTAGTGAAGTGACCCCTACCTTACTCAGGTTCGTTCGTGAGGAAGAGGGAGCTTCCATGCGGGCATTACCCAAAAAGAGGAGTTTGCTTGAGCATCAGGCTTATCTCATGCACCTGATCAACATGGAACTCAAGCTCTGGGAGAAGACTGGATTAGACATTAAGTCACATATTAACTCGTAATGGTTCCCTTATTCTCCTCGGCAGCTCCACACTACCACTACACTC
>CAYTEI010000036.1:0-14190 GCA_964436705.1 uncultured Thermococci archaeon | reverse complement strand
GATTTATTGTTTTGATCAAGTCTTTATTCTCTAATTTTTCTGCTGTTTCATAGATTTTAGAATAGGGGATATTAGCTTCTTCTTTTATTCGGGAGGCTTTAGCTTTTTGAAGTTTTGTTAAAGCTATATAAACTTTGGCCTCGTATCCTGTTAATCCTGTTCTTTTTAGAGCGGATTTTGCTTTTTCCATAATTATTTACCTCGGGGTATTCTTTATATTTTAAAATTTAACCACATTTGTACCACTCATATGTTTTTCAATTATTTTTTGTTTGCCACAAGTTTGGCATTTATAGACTAATCCTTTATCTGTGGAATAGGTGTGGACCATTGGTTTATTGCATTTTTCACACCATGGTTTTTCTGTTCCTCCTTTGGCTTTCGATTCCTTAGTTTCTGATTTTGAATGGCTTTGGGTTTCTTTTTCTGATTTTATATCTTTCTTTTCTGATTTAGGACTTTTTAAAGTGATTTTAAATCCTATACCACTGTTTTCAGGTTTAATTAATTCGAATGATCCTTGATATTTGTTTATTATTTTTTTCGCAAGATAGATTTTCCAACCTGACTCTATTTTTTTGCTAATTCCTTGTTCCCTTATTTTCTTTATTTTTTCTGGTGTTTTTGTACCATTATCATTAATTTCTATTTGAATTTCTTTCTCACGCTCTGTTTCTTCAATTTTTATTTTATCTCCGTTTGTATTATTGATTATTATTTCTAATATAAATGAAAATAGATTATCTAGTAATTGTCCTCCTAAGATCTTTAATTCTTTTTTTTGATAATCTAAGTCCAAATTCTTTTTTCTAAGACTTTTTTTGTTATTATCTATAGCTTTCTGTATTTTTAGGTCTAAATTAATAATTTTTCGTTCTTCAAATTCTTCTATTTCTCTTAAAAGATCTATGGTTTGAATTTTATTAAGTATTCTATTTTTTAAATCTTTCTTCAGCGTTTTATGGAGGTATTTTTCTCTTTTTTCTATTTCCTTACGTCTTGATATATCTTTTACGTGATGAACGTATCCTAGAATACTTTGTGTTGATTTTACTGGTTTATTGCTTATTTCTAAATACCGGTCGAAATTTTTATCATAAATCTCAAGATCTATTCTGTTTCTTGATGTGATGAGATCTTTCAGTGCCCCTTCATTGATTGATCGTGTGTTATAAACGTCATAAATTTTCTTACCAAGTAATTCCTCTTTTTCTTGGTTAAAAATTTCTAAAGATATATTGTTGATTTCTTCAATTTCTAAATCTTCATTTAAGAATATTAAAACATCATCCATAGCGTTAAATATTTTTCTTAACTTTTCTGACTTTGTACGAAGTTTTTTCACCTCTTGTGGTTCTTCTAATTTTTTTAGGATGATTATAACACCAAAGACTTTGTCCTTTTTCTCTAAAGGAAAACCATAGACCGAAAATTTTTTTATTTCTTTTCCTTTCGTTTGTAATGGTATTTCATATGAAGAAAGAAATTTACCTTCCAGTCTCGCTTTAAAACGCTTTCTTACCTTTTGTCTCTGGCTTAGGGGTATAAAATCTGAATTTTCTAATAATTTGCCTTCCACCTGAGTTTTATCGTACCCGAAATTACTTTCAAAGGCACTATTGATAGATAAAATTCTCTCATTTGTATTGATAAGTATTCCTGGCTCTGGTAGCCTTTGGAAAAATCTTTTTATCATCTTTTTATATGATTTACTAGTCATTAAAGCTTTTTTCTTTTCTGAAATATCTCTAGCAATACTTAATACGGCATGACGACCCCTATACCGGATTAACTTGGAATTGATCTCTACAGGAATTTCTTCACCGTCCTTAGTTACTTGTTTAGTTTCAAATGTGAGACTTTCACCTTCCTCAAGATTATAAATCTTCTTTTGTACCTCTTTCAAATGATCTGACTTATCTATATCATCTGGTTTCATATCTAATAATTCCTCTCGAGAATAACCTAATCTTTCTAAGGCAGCATCATTAACAGCTAAAGTATTACCTTCCAAATCATGTACAAGAGCAGTATCTTCCATAGAATTAAAAAGTACTCTATAATCAGTAAAAAATCCAGAGCCACCAGTTCTTTTATAACAGATTTCATCAACTATAGCTTTTACCAGAACTTTATACTGATTCTCCAAGTCCTCTCGCAAAAAAAATCTATTAATACTTTCTTTGATAGTATTATTTAACTGTTCTTTATCTTCTAAAATAATTATGAAGGGTTTATCCAATCCCTTTTTCTTATAACTTTCCAAAAGGTCAAAACCTATGCCCTTATTATATCCAGAGACTATGCCATCATAATTTTTAATTGTTTTATCAATAGCGGAAACATTATTATTATAATCAAAGAAGATGTTAATATCTCCTTCATATTCACCTTCTAGATATGATTCCAACTTAACTGGAACCGTTTTTTCAACATTAGTTAAAAGAAAATTAATTTCTTCAAGATCCTCACAAGAATTCTCCATTTTACCATTCTAACCTAAATTGGAGTTCTAGGAATAAATGTATTTTCATTATGATCATGGAGGGTTAATTATTTAATTTTTCAATTATTTAGTATTCAATATTAACATATTGTGAAGTGAATCCTCGTAGCATTGAACTATAGTCCAATGAAAAGCTTAATATATCCCCAACATCTAAGTCATCCTCAAAATTAGAGACATCAAGGATAGTATGATCACTGCTAGCCCCCAGTATTTGTATTCCATTTTTCTTGGGTTCTAAATTCTTTGGATTGGTGTCTTGCCTTCCAATACCTACGATTGCTCTCTCTTTTTTTCCTTCACCATTAAGATTAGGATTTTCTCCGAAGGCATTTTGACCCGTTTTCCCTAAAACTTCAGAATGTTTCTTTTTTAACTCTATTATCTCAGTTTTAAGTTCCATAGTATTTTGATTTAAATAATCTATATTGCGATTTTGTGTGACTGATTTTCCTAAAAGAATTGCTTCACCAATTCTCAATTGGTTAATTTCCTTAGGTAAATTATTCTCCTCCACCAGTTTTAGGTTTACTGTACTGCCACCTGAGAGGACGCTTAAATCAATACGGATTTGATTTTCTATCTGATCCTTTAATTCAATTAATCTTTTCATATCTTTTTTAGTTGGTAATTTACCACTAAAGCAACCTAAATTAGTTCCAATACCTTTAATAATTAAATTAGAAAGTTTTTTAGTTTCAGAAACTATATCAGTTAGATTCCCTGGTAAAACACCTTCTCTGCGATCACCAATATCAACCATAATAATTACAGAATGATTCTTTCCCCATCTTTCTGCTTCTTCAGATATTCTCTCTAATACACTTATCTCTGAATTCAGACTTACATCCGAAAAACGGACTACTTCCTCCGCCTCAGACTTCATAGGAATTCTCAATAACATTAATTCTTCATCAAATTTACTTTTTAACCACTTAAGATTTTTTATTCTAGAATCACCTAGTTTTTTAATCCCTGCTGACTTCATAGCTTCTACTATTCTTGGATTAGCACAAACTCCCTTCGTAACACCTATGATTTCTCCATTAAACTTTTTCATTAATTCTTCTGCGTTTTCTTTAACAGCAGGTAAATTAATTTTAATTTTTGGATAATCAGACATATTTATCCCCTATAATATGAGATAAATTATTATTGCTACAATTACTGAGGATGTTATTGAGTAGATGTGAATCCTTTTGGCTTTTTTCATATCTTTTTCATGAGCTTCTTGTTTTTCAACTCTTTTCGTTTTATTTCCTGATACACTGACATCGTAAATACCTCTACTGGCAAAAGATGCACAGAAGCTTAGTTTTCCCTGAAGAAATCCTTCAAAGCCGAGGATAAGTGGAACGAAGGAAGATAAAAGTAACCATTGAGGTAGTTCTCTCCATAAGACAATTGCTACAAGAAGGATCGATACAATAAATCCTGCAAAACCAAAGCGGTATCTTTTCTTTTTCTCAGCCTCTCCAATATTGCAAACTCCGGGTTCATAATTTTTGTTCGACAAGTTAATCACCCTTTTATCTATTACAATTTAGCTTAATATTATGATCCCATTAATATTGGTTACTCCAGATTTACCACAATTTGATTCAGGTAGATTTTGGTCATTTATTGAGTTTTCTAGTTATTTTTTTGGTTTTTCCATGTGAAATTGGTGTTCATAGAACTCTTTGAACTTCTCTTCTTTTTTCATTAGTTGTTTAAAGTTTCCGCGTTCTTTTATTTTTCCCTCTTCTATAAATAGTATTTTGTCAGCATTAACTATTGTTGATAGCCTATGTGCGATTGTTACTGTGGTTCTTCCTTTCGATACTTCGTCAATAGCTTCTTGTATTAGCTTTTCCGTATGTGTATCTACTGATGATGTAGCTTCATCAAGTATTAGTATTTCTGGATCTTTTAGTAACGCTCGGGCAATAGATATTCTCTGCCTCTGTCCTCCAGATAATCTAACTCCTCTTTGACCGATCTCAGTTTCATATCCATCTGGCATTTTTTTCACAAATTCATCTACATTCGCTTTCTTAGCCACATTTATTATTTGATTTTCTAAAGCATTAGGAGCTCCATATGAAATATTATCTTTAATAGTGCCACTGAAAAGATAATCGTCTTGCATAACAGTTGCAGTAGAATTTCTGAGGTCATCTAGATCCCAATTCTTAACATTAACTCCATCAACTTTCACTTTTCCTTCATCGGCGTCATACATTCTGGTGATCAACCTAACTATTGTTGTTTTTCCTGCTCCGCTTGGCCCTACGAGAGCAACCATCTCTCTTGGCTTAATATTGATATTTATATTATTAAGAACTTCTTCTTGTTCTTCATAAGAGAACGAAACGTTTTTAAATTCTATTTCACCACTTAATTTCTCTTCTTTTCGCTCTGGTTCTTCAGAGGTATCAATAGCTGGTTTGATATCTATATGTGAAAAATATCTTTCCATACTTGCTAGAAAACGACTTAATCCCTGATTTATTCTAATAAGTCTTAATATAGGTCCTCGAAAGTTTAGTAAGTAGGTATAAAATGCTATTATTGTTCCGGCAGTTAATTCGCCTTGCGTTACCAAGAAGCCTCCAAAACCTAATGAAGCTACTAAACCTATGCTGTTTAGCAGATAAGCTCCTGGACCAAGAACACTTATATACTTGATGGCTTTTAATCTAGCATTGAAGTGATCTCTGTTTCTCTTTGAGAATCTTTCTTTTTCGAATTTTTCGTTAGCAAACGCCTTGATAATCTTTATACCTGCAAGATTATCTTCTAGTCTATCTTGTAGATTAGCTTTTTCTTCTCTATTTTTTCGAAAGGCTTTGTGCATTCCTTTTACCATGTACCATGCATATAATAATAAAAGTGGAGCGAACGACATAGAGACTCCAGTAAGTGATATATCAAGGGTTGATAAAATGATAATAACCCCTATTACTTTTACTCCTGACGTCATCACTGCTTCTGGCCCGTGATGGATGAACTCCTGTGCCCGGTTAAGATCATCAACAATTCTAGACATTAATTCTCCTGTTTTTTTATCGTCATGAAAATTCATTGATAGGTCTTGGAAATGATCGTATAGATCATTTCTCATGTCAAAAACTATGCTTTGAGCTACTTTATGTCCATAATAATTCTTATAAGTTCGAATTAAAACGATTAATATAAATATTCCTAAGGCTTGTAATGATAATCTAATTATTTTGTCTATATTTTGTGCGGGTATTGCGTCATCGATCAAACTTCTTAGGATCAGTGGTGGAATTAGACTCAAAGATGCTCCGATAACATGAGCTAATTGGACTGGTAAATAGGATTTAAAATTGAATCTAAGATAATCTTTGTAAAACCGTTTAAGCAAGTATTTTACATCGTAATCTGATAGGTTTTTTTGATCCTTCGACATTTCTAAAAACACCAACTTGGATTAATTGAAATCTATAATATTATTTAAGGAGCTTTTTGGTTTGAATAGATTTAAAGTTTTGATTATAAATCAGCATTTGTATTTTTTAAATTTTAATATGAACCCATTAGAACAGAAAACAAGATTTAACTTTATAGTAGTTTAGGAAAAAATATTAATAATTTCTAAGCAATAATTAATATTTTTCATCGTATTATATCTTTTTTATTCTCATATTTTATCAATGATTCAAAAAATTCTATTTAATAAAATAACTATTGGGAAAAATTATGATTAAATATTCGGGTCAATAAATTTTCAAGATTTAAATCGTGCGTTAACTTATGGTCAATTAATGACTAGTTATTGGAATATGTATATATTTAAGGATGAGTTATTGTCTAAGGTATACATGTCTGAAAAAGATTCTAAGATCATGGTAGGAATTGACAAAGTTGGTGAATTTAAGAATATCGTCCGAGTCAGAGATTTTGAGTTTATAATAGATGAACCAAAAAGTTTCGGTGGTTCAAATGACGGTCCTAGGCCTTCTGAAGCCCTTTTAGGTTCAATAGGAGCATGCCTTTCTATTGGATTTTCTATAGTAGCTAAGGAAAAAGAAATAGACCTTGATCCTGAATTAAGAGTTAAAGGAATTAATAAAGAGAATCAAACTGGATTCGAAAAGATAGTGATAGATGTTTCGGCTCAAGGCCCCGAGTCAGATTTTAAAGAAATATTAGAAGAAGTGCAAAAGGATTCTCCAGTAATTAACACAATTGAAAAAGAAATAGAAATAGAATTATCTATTTGAAAGAACTTTACGGTTAGATCTTTTAGATCCTAGATGTATTCCCAGACCCCATGGCCTTTGTAGTTATGGACGATTGATTTAGTTGTGGTTAATTGGTTTATTGAGTATCCTATTCCTTCTCTTCCAATTCCACTGCATTTCATTCCACCGAAAGGGTAGTATCCTATTCCGTGCCTTGGATATTCGTTTATAAATACTGCTCCTACTTCCAATTTTCTGGCGACTTTTCTTGTCTGAGCTTCCTCTTTTCCAAATACCGCAGCATCCAACCCATAAGGAGTCGAGTTGGCAATTTTTATTGCTTCTTCTATATCTTCGATCTTTATAAGGAGGGCTAGGGGTCCAAAAACTTCGTCTTTTCAGGCTTTGAGGTTTTCTAAATCTTTTTTGTTCACTTCAAGAATAGTAGGTTTAACATAATTTTTTTCTCTTTTAAATTTATTTAAAGGGGTTGCATCTTTTTTTATTGCGTCTTTAAATGCTTTTTCCATATGTTCGGCACTTTTGATATCGATTAATGGACCCATAACAGCTTCTTGATTTTCTAGTGGATTTTCAGATTCCATGCCTTGAATTTGTTCTTTGAGATTCTTTTTTAGTTGGTTATGTATTGGTTTTTCTGCTAATATGAATCTTATTCCGTCACATCTTTGTCCGGAGAAACTTGTTATTCCTTTTGTTATCTTTTCAGCTGCTTTTTCAAGGTCTGAATCTTCCAGTACTATTGCTGGATCTTTTCCTCCTAATTCCATATGAAATTCTTTTATTCCTGCTTTTTTAATGATTTCTCTTCCTACTGGGGTGCTTCCTGTAAAAGTAATAGAATTTATTCTCTTATCTTTGATCAAAAGATCTGAATTGCTTCCCTTTAGTGTTAAAGTAGAGAAACTCTGTTTTGGTATCCCTGATTTTTCTAAAACCCTGGTTAAGATTAATGGTGTTATTGGGTCTTTTAATGGAGGTTTTAGGATTACTGCATTTCCACTTAGAAGAGCTGGCACTATTTTGGTTGCTGATATGAATAATGGGTAGTTGAATGGGCTGATCGCTAATATTAATCCGAAAGGTTCTTTTTTTACAATTGCTTCACTTTCCAATGTTTCTTCACTCCAGTCCCCTGGGATGTAATCTCCAAGAAATCTTCTCATCTCCATAGTGGTTTTTTTAAGCCTTTCAACGGTGGCTTCTACCTCTCCTTTGGCATTACTGTAGGGTTTACCTGCATCCTTTATAGCAACATTTATTATTTCATTCTTATTTACATTTAATGTTTCAGAAGCTTGAAGGAAACTATCTATTCTTTCTTCCCCTGGGAGATCTCTAATTGCGGTTCTTCCTTCATTATATGTCTTTTCCAAAACTTTCTTGGTCTGTTGTTCAGAGGGTTCGGAAACTCGTGCTATTAATTCTTGATCAATTGGGCTATGAATGTTTATAAGGCTCTCACCATACTTCCATTTGCCATTCATGAAGAATTTAAACTCTGGTATTCCATCTTCTCCCTTTTCATAAATTTCATCAAATATCTTATTTTTTAGCATAAGTTATACCCCTGCGGGATTTATATATCTATAGGTATTAATCATAGAATTGTAAAAATATTACGGTAAGATGAACAGTATTTGAATTCATATTTTTCTAACCTATTAACCAATAAAAATTAGAGTTTTACTTTTAATCAAGTCCTAACTCGGGATTTATTTTTCTTGTTCGAATGCATATCGAAATTCTTAGATTTTAAAAATAAAGTATACTAGTTTATTTGGCTTATTGTTAAAAAATTTATTTCTAATTTGTCTTAATCCTTTTAATCATTAATTATGAATGTAATAATAGATGGGAATTAATACAGAGGATGTTAGGATTATAATTTTAATTTAAATTGAATATAAAAAATGTTGAAATAAGAATTTTTTTATTCTTCGATTTTACTAATTATTTTGTATTTATTTTTATAGACTTCATTAGCGAGTTCTTCAATTTCTTTTTTACTTGGTTGTTCTATGCTATTTAGTTCTTTTTCTTTCTGTTCAATGCTATCCTTTAGGCCTTCTTTTTTCTTCTTTAAATCTTTGATTTCATTTTTTAGGCTGTTAAGATCTTTCTTTTTTTCTTCCACAGTTTTTTCAAGTTCTTTAATTTCTTTTTTGGTTTTTTGTATATCTTTTATTTCTTGTTTGAGTTCGCCTTGATGTAGTTTATTAATTCTTTTCATGTATTTGTCTTTCTTACGTTCTTTAACCTTTATTTCTCCTGATTCTATTCTTTCTTTTAGTTCTTTGGCGTACTCTTCAAGTTTTTCTATGTTTTGTTTCACATCTTTATATGAGTCAATTTGTAATTCTTCGCTGGAGTAGGATCTTTCGAGTTTTCTTATTGGTCTATCTAAATATTTTACATCTTTTGTTACTTCTCTTTTTTTGTTCTTTACTTCCTTATTTAGTTCATTCAGTCTTTGTTTGTCTTCATCGTTTTCTATTTTTTCTATTTCCTGTTCTTTGGAGTGTTTTTTATTCTTAATTTTTTCTTCTATGGTTCCTATTTCATTTTTTGCTGTTTTTATTTCCTTTTTTAGTTTCTTTTTGTTTTCTTTGGCTCCTTTTAGTTTAAGTGTTTTGTCTAGTAGTTTTTGTTCTTTGATAAAATTTTTATGATTCAATGTATCCTCGAGTTCCTTTGTTTTATCGGTTATGTTATTGAGAATACTCTGTACATCTCTGTGAAGAGATTTGTATCCCATGTTTAGAAATTTTTGATGTTTTTGCTCAATTTTCCTAATTCTTTCAAGTTTTTGACTTATTTCAGATCTTAGTTCCTTAATGTGGCTTATTTTCTCTATGTTTTGAAGATTTTTTCTCGTTATATTTCTTATACCTCTGATGTAATCTTCCTTTGATCCATCAATCATGTTCTGAAGTTTATCTTCAATTTCCTCCTCTGGCTCATATTCCTCTAGTTCATCTAACTTAGATTCTAGCTCATCTATTAGTTGAACTATTTCGTCCCTAGACTCCTTAGACTTTTCTAGAATCTTTTTTTCTTTTTGTGAAATTGACTTTTCGGTTTTGTCTTTGAGTTCTTTTAGTTCAACTTCTTTTTCTTTATTCCCGAGCAGTGATTTGAGACGTTCCATTGGTTCCCTCCCAAAGCTTAATTAATCTAATTCTAATTTTAAGCCCAAAATAACTAGTTAATGCTATCCAAAAAACGGCAAATCCAATATATGCGAAAATTTGTTCCTGGCCAATATTTCGGAGGCTGTATAGAGAAGTCGCTTTCACAATTGACCAGAGCGCAGGTAGGTAAAGCAGTCCCAATAGAGGTCTCCAAACATGATAATTTTGCCTCTCATATGCAGAAAGGAGATTTCCTAGCATAAACATTCCTAGACCTAAAATGAAGAATTCGTTCCACGTATTCAGAAAGCCCATTAATTGTAAAAGTAATCCTTCTTGTTCTAATCTAATATATGAGTTTATTCCTCCTCCAAGTGTTATGAGAACGCCAATTAGGTAGGTTATGGGTTTCACTGGTTCATTGGATAGGAAGTCGTGAAGTTTTGGAATTAAGGATCCGATTTTTATAGTTAGTTCGAATCCTCTTACAAAGGCGTAACCTCCAATAAGTGTAAGCATTAACCCTATTAGGGTTGGTGAGACAGCTTCGAAAGTTTGCATCCATGCAGAAAGTATAGTAGATACTCCAAACATTAATAGTATTAACCCGGGTATTCCTATTACGGCTCGAGCTGTAGCAGGGTCGCTGAGTGCATCTTTAAAGTATTTATAGATCATGTAGTATGTACTCTCAATATTCTGGCTCTGTTTGACTACAACTCTTTTCGTGCTTACTATCGGAATCTTAGGGGTTATTAATGGGACTATCTGTTCATCTTCGGCCCCATCTGTGACAAGAATTACTCCATCTGCATTGTAACTATTAAGTACATCCTCTAATTGGTCAATTAGTTCTTTATCGGATTTTACTCCAAGAGAGTTATCTCCAGTCAATGTAGATATCTCTACTTCATCGTACTCTTCTTTGGCTTCCTTATATAGCTTTAAACCAGATAATACAACATTTAAATCTGAGTCTTCAGGATCATTTTCGGCCAGTGATAAAATAGCATCTATATTATTATCTTTCCCAACAATTGGCCCTTCTATACCAGCCTTTCGACCGTAATCATTATCACGGTCTATACAAAGAACAAGCGCCTTCAATTTACTCCTCTCTATTCGATCCTTAAACCTGCGAAATAGATTCCAATTGCTATATGATAATTACAGATATAAATCTTATGTCATGAAAAAGGAACAAGATAAAGATTTATTTGTTTATTTCATCGACAACTTCTGCCATAATACTTACAGCAATTTCAGGTGGTCTTTCACAGACAATATCAACCCCAATAGGAGCTTTTATACTTTCAATATCTTGTTCTAGATAGTCATCTTTTTCTAATTCCTGTTTCATTCTTTTTACTTTCGCATCGCTTCCGATAACTCCAAGGTATGGAACCTTACCTACAAATCTCTTTAAAGCTTTTACATCATTATGTGGATCGCCCTGTAAGACGATTACATAGGTATTTTCATTGGTTTCCACCTGTTCAAGGGCTTTATCATATTCATCAATTATCCTGTTTGCTTCAGGAAATCTTTCACTAGTTAGAGTTGACTCATTCTTATCTAAGACAGTGGTACTGTATCCTAGGGTGTTGGATATTTCGTAGACTGGTTTTGCAATGTTCCCACTTCCTACAATTACTATCTCTGGAGCCGTTCCCATCACATCAAAGAAAACAGTAGTCTCACCACCACACCACAAACCAGTTTCCTCTTCATTAAGGCCATAAGTCTTAGTCTTTGATTTACCGTTTTTAATTGCTTCTTCTGCTTCATTTACCACTTTTTTTTCGAATTGACCGCCCCCAACGGTTCCATAAGTTTCTCCATCTTGGGTTACAAGAATTTTAGTTCCTGCCCCTCTCGGAGATGATCCCCTCTTTTCAATTATTGAACAAAGTGCAATACTTTCACCTGAATTGATAATTTCTTGGCCTTTATCAAGAACTTCGCTTTCTTTCATACTATCACATTAATTCATTATTTTTGGATTAAATACTCTTTCCATACTAAGATTATTTAGTTGTATATGGGGTTGGGTTTCTCAATATATTGTTTTTCCGTTTTTACCTTATTTCTAAGATTGTTACTTTTATCATCTTATTATTTTTTGATGTTCTCACCAAATAAATTAAATATTTTGTGGAGTTAGTCTGATCGTGGTCTAATGAGTAAAAGTTCCAGAGAAATTCAGAACCTCTTGGCGAAAAGAGATGAAGAGGGTGTGCCGCAAACTGAATTAGTTGATCAACTAAGCTTTTCGAGATCAACTATAAGCGAGTCTCTTACCAGATTGGAAGATGAAAGAAAGATAGTTAGAAGAAATATGAATGATAAGAGTAAAAGAGTTTGGAGAATTCAAGACGCTCCATTTCCTTTAGATAATTTAATTAGGGTGGGATTACTGAGAACTGTTGAATATCCACATGCCTTGCTTACTATAGATGATATATATCCGAATACCCGAATAAATATATTTAATAGTGCTATGGAGGCTACAAGATCCCTTAGCAAAGGCCAGGTTGATATTGCTTTTTCTCCCTTAACAACACAAGCCATGTTTTCCTCCCTCATGAAATCAATAAGGATCGTAGCAGGCGCTGGATATGAAGGGAGCGGGATAATTTATCGTGAAGGTTCTGATCTTCAGAATATTGAATATGGTTGTTCAGAGTTATCTACTATGGAAACTTATCTTAAAAAGTTCCTTGAATCTAAGAGTATTGATCCTATTGATGTTGAAATTAGTTATTTCAAGAATCCTGAAAGAATGGTTGAGGCATACATTAACGAAGAAGTTGACGGACTTAGTATTTGGGAACCGTACTTTTCTAACCTAAAATCGGATTCCAGGTCTGAATTTATTGAGTTTTCTGAAATTTTCGGGAGATATCCATGCTGTACTGTGGGGATTAATACTGAGTTTCAGAAGAAGAACGAAGAATTATTCAAGAAATTTATTAATAAATATTTTGAAAACACAGAAAAGCTAAAGAACCATTATAATGATCTTAGAAGTAGAGCTATTGATTTGACTGTTGATAAAATGGGTTTTAATAGAGAAACTGTTTTAACCACATTTGATAAATACGATCATGATTTTATTTTAACTGAAGAGAGTTTCGTTAATTCTCTTAAGAGATTTGGTTTAAAACCCACTGAACAATTTCTTAGTAAGGTTCTTGATCTTAGTTACATAGATGCGAGGCGTAAAGATGAGTAAAGAGAATTTGTCTGATCAGGAAAAAGTTATTTTGGAATTAAGAGAGGTTATTAGAGATGGAGAAGTTGATGATAAGAAGGACCTTAATAAAAAGAAGTTAGAAATTGCTGGGAGGTATAGTTTATCTGAAATTCCTAGTAATGCGGATATAATTGAGGATATGGATAAAAAATATCAGAGAAAGTTTCAGAGAAAGCCTACTAGGACTATTTCTGGAGTTGCAGTTGTTGCTATTATGTCGAGGCCTTGGCCTTGTCCCCATGGTCAGTGTGATTATTGTCCGGGTGGGCCAACTGAAAGAGATGAAGGTAGTAGCCCCCAAAGTTATACTGGTGAAGAGCCAGCGGCAATGAGGGCTGAAAAGAATAAGTATGACCCTTATAAACAAGTTCACGATAGGCTCAGCCAGCTAGATACAATTGGTCATGCAGTTGATAAGATTGAACTTATATTGATGGGAGGCACTTTTCTATCTCAAACCTTAGATTACCAGAAATGGTTTGTTAGGGAAGCTCTTAGGGCAATGAATGATTATCCGGAGAATAATTTGGATTCGAGAGAAATTGATGATCATTACTTCTTTTTAGAGGATGTTCAAAAGAATAATGAGAGTTCTAGTAATCGTTGTGTTGGGATTACTTTTGAAACTCGTCCTGATTGGTGTAAGGAGGAAGAGATTGATCGAATGTTGGATCTGGGAGCTACTAGGGTCGAAGTTGGTGTTCAAACTACTTTTGACTTTATTTATAAGAGAAATAACAGAGGCCATACTGTTAAGGATGTTATAGAATCTACTAGATTATTGAAGAATTCTGCTTTGAAAATTAATTATCATATGATGCCTGGAATGCCTGGATCAAGTCGGAAGAGAGATTTAAAGAGCTTTGATAGGATTTTTAATAATTCAAAATTTAAGCCTGATATGTTGAAGATTTATCCTTCTTTAGTAGTAAAAGGAACTGAAACCTATAAGATGTGGAAAAAAGACGATTATCATCCCTATGATACTGAAGAAGCTCTTGAGTTAATATTGAAGGCTATGAAAAAAATGCCTCGATGGGTTAGAGTAATGAGGATCCAAAGAGATATTCCTGCTAACCT
>CAYTEI010000035.1:0-14203 GCA_964436705.1 uncultured Thermococci archaeon | reverse complement strand
CCTGCGCTTCTCCACAGACCGGAAACCAGCCCGTTCTTAAGCCACTCGGCCACCCCAGCACGTTTACATTATCCTTTTCTTTACTTTTTAAATTTCTTTTTACTTCTTTCAAGTTCTTCTTCCATCTCTTTTCTCTCTGTAAAATCTTCTACTATACCTATACCTGAATTGATTTTTCCCTGTTTACCTCGTATTCCCGAAAAAAATACTCTACCATTAGAGGTTTTCTCTCCTGTTATGGAAGTGTATTCACCCTCGTAATGTCCTTCACCTTCTTCTAAAGAAGATCTTACTTCTTTGATTAGATTTTCATTATTAAGATCATTTAACAAATTGAAACCTCTAAGATTCTCTCTAGATGAGCCAATCATTTCTACGAATTTGTCATTGCATTCTGTAATGTTGCCTTTTTCATCATAATGGAAAGTTCCTAAAGGATTCTCGTAGAAAATATTTTTGAATTTCTTGCTTTTTTCTCTAAGTTCTTTCTCTACCTTTTTTCTCTCGGTAATGTCCTTTCCTGATCCTATGATTTTGTTAACCTTTCCCCTACTATCTAAGATTGGGGATAAAGTGGTGAGATGATATTTCTTCTTGTTTGGTAATTCTAGTTCTTGCTCAATTTCTATAGATTTTTTCTTATTGAGGACTTTTTGATAGTCTTTCCGTATCTCTTCAGCAGTTTTGGGTTGGTATAACTCGTTCAATTTCTTACCTTCTACCTTTCCTTTTTCTAAACATGAAAATTCATAGAATTGCGGGTTAACTTCTTCATAAATGAATTCACCGTCTTTAACGTTGACAATCCACATAGAGTCATGAGCCTGGTTGAAAACTTTTTGATGTTTCTTTTCTTTTTTCTTAAGTTCTTTTTCTATATTTTTTCGGTTTGCTTCCTGATCTATAGCTTCAGCTAGAAGACTATATTGTGATTTTGGATCTCCACCCTTCTGTAGGTATCTATTCGCACCGAGATTCAGAGCTTTTATCGCTACTTCTTCCCTTCCATGCCCTGTAAAAATAATGAACGGGATTTGGATGTTTCTTTCTTCTTTAACGGCCTCAAGAAATTCTAATCCATTCATATCAGGCATCTGATAGTCAGAAACAATGCAATCATAATTTTTGTCTTTCAATCTTTTTAATCCTTCTTTAGGGTTCTTTAGTGTTTCTAATTCAAGTGAACTATTTTCCTCTAGTAGGAATCTTTTTGCTTGCTCTAGAAGATCCTCCTCATCGTCAACTAACAAAACCTTTATTTTTCCGTCCCTCTCTGATGAAATAGACATTAAAATCTCCTTCATTAACTCTGCTCTTCTTCTTTTAACTCTTTCAAATCTATCTAAAAATCTTATTATTACATAATTTTATGATAGAACCCTACACATGAATAACTTCATTTATCCATTAAAGGTTTTTCCGAATCTTAGGAAACGTTATAAAGATCCAAAAAACTTTCCAAGATTTTATTTAATTTATATCTCACCAAGAAATTTTTAATATTTTGGTAAGATCAAGTTAATTTCATTTAAAAAAAGTAGACCCAATCTATCTAACTAATAATTAGTTATAAATAGAACCTCTAATAATACTCTATAAATCCATAAACAGTGATCTTACTAACAGAAAAGGAAAAGAAAATTCAAGAAATTACAGTCCACTTATGTAAAAGAGATATCAAAGCACACTATACAAAACAAACTCAAAATTCATGTTTCTTAAAACACTTTTAGAGTTCAGCTAATTCTAAGACCGTCTATTGATTTATTTGTTATTGAATTTTGTTGGATTTTGAGACTAAAACATTAAAAGAGGTGAAAAGATTTCATTATCTTTTAATATAGTAGATGTTTTTGCTGAAGAAAAATATGCTGGCAATCAACTTGCCGTAATTAAAGATACTCAAAACCTATCAGGTTCTAAAATGCAACAAATTGCCAAGGAAATGAACTACTCCGAAACTACTTTCATCACATCAGATGAAAAAGAGGAAAATAACGGATTTAACGTAAGAATTTTTACTCCAGATGGCGAAGTCCCCTTTGCTGGACATCCGACCCTTGGTACCGCCTACGTGATTCAACAGGATTTAATAAAAAAACCAGTTGAAAAAGTTAATTTAAACTTAAAAGTAGGCCAAATCCCCGTAAAGATCAATTATAAGAATAAAGAACCTCAAAACCTAATAATGAATCAAAAATTACCTGAATTCAATAAAAAATTTGAATTAGAGCGAATAGCAGAGATTTTAAGTCTTAAGAATGAAGATATTGATACTGAATACCCTATAGAATCAGTTTCAACAGGATTGCCATTTATAATTGTCCCTCTCAAAGATCTAAGATCCTTAAAAAATGCCGAAATTAACAAGGAAAAATATTACGAACTAATAGAAGATATAGAAGCAAAGGATATACTAATCTTCTGTCCAGAAAGTCATGAACAAAAAGGAGAACTTAGTGTTAGAGTTTTTGCCGAATACTATGGAATCCCAGAAGATCCAGCCACCGGAAGTGCAAACGGATGCTTAGCAGGATACTTAATAAAACACAAATACTTTGAAAAAAATAAAATAGATATCAAAGTCGAACAAGGATATGAAATAGGAAGACCATCACTAATAACCCTTAAAGCAGAACAAAAAAATAAAGGAATAGATATATCAGTAGGCGGAAACGTAATAAAAATCGCTAAAGGACAATTACTCTAAATAAATACCATCTCTTCAAATAATAAGTCCTCTCGTCATTTATTTATAATTGAAGACTGAAAAGAGGTAATGAACAGGTACACTTTCCATACAGCATTTATTCAAGGATCAATCAGGTATTGACATCTATATTTACAGTTCATACCCTATCAAAATCTATTTATTCTTCTAAACGTATCAATTCATTCTTAATAGTTTCGTAGTGGTTTTGCTCCATATAGGCTAAATATTTAAGAACTCTAGCTTGAGATTTATCTTTAGCCTTTTCTCCGAGATTTGAATAGATCTCCTTTGAGTTTTTCTCTATCTCCTTGGCCGTTCTAAGTAATTCCTTTACGTCATCAGCTTCTTCATCAATTTCTCCCTCGATATTGACAGATTCCTTTGGTATGTTAGGTTTCTCTCCTGGATACCAATCACTAAAAATATCATTTAGATTTTCCTCGTGATTCTCCTCATTTTCCAAAAGATCTTCCACCTTTTCTCTAAGTTCTTCTGAGATATCTTTTTCTAAAAGTGCCTTGTAGGTTCTTTGAGATTCTATTTCTGATTTAATCGACATCTCTATTATTTCTTTATCGTCTATCTCCTCAAAATTAATCTCTGACATAAAAGATCCTCCTTATAATTAATTTACAAGATACGAATTTCAGTTCCATTTATAAACTTCTCGTTATATGTATAAAAAAGCTTTTGTTGCTTTTAAGATCAAGTAATAGAAAGTAAGGATAAGATCTTTCTTAAAAATTGCTTTTTCCTTTTTATTACTCTATAAGGTGAGTTAGTTTTTTTGCTTCAAGCATGTTTTTGAAGATTAATCTTTAAGACAGATTGTCTTGATGAAGTTTTGTAGAAATATAATGGTAGTAATATAATCCTTAGAATATTAAATATACACAGAATAGTTTTGGTATTTATAATTACTTAATATAAAGTAATAAAAAGAAGGAATTATTGAAATATTTATTATTCCGTATTTTCACTTTTATTCAGCTTTAGCAGCTTGTTTTATTTCTTTCATTACTCTTTCTCTTTCTGCATCTGTTGGTTTTGCTGGTATTCCTTTTCTCTTAGAGTCCCATTCTGACAAGAAGTAGACTGCTCCGTATAAGATCACTATACCTACTGGTATTAGTATGAATGGAGATATTCCTGTTAGCCCCCATACTAGTAATAATATAAATGCATCGGCTAATGCGGTTACTGCGTAATAGATCTGGGTTCGCACGTGATCTATGTGATCTGATCCTGTGAAAATCGATGATAAGACCGTTGTGTCTGATATTGGTGAACAGTGATCTCCGAATATGGCTCCGCTGAAGGTGGTACCTACTATTACGTAAACCATCTGAAAGCCTCCTGTGAACTCATAGGCCATTGGTATAGCTATTGGTGTTACAATTGCCATAGTCCCCCAGGAAGTTCCTGTCGAGAAAGCTATAATACCTGAAGCTATAAGAATCACCACTGGCAATATCGAAGGTGTAACTATTCCTTCTGAAATACTTATAACAAAGTCAGCTGTTCCAAGTTGATCTGTAGCGGTTCCAATTGACCAGGCTAAGACAAGTATAGTGACTGCGGTCATCATTATTTTTAATCCGTTTGTGAAGTTTTCCATTGTTTCTTCTAGATCAAGAATTCCGTAGCCTAATCCGATCGCCATTCCTGACGTAACCATTGCGAAGGCTCCCCACATTAATGATTTAACCCAGGCAGCATTACCAACAATGTCTAGAATTCCTCTATCAGGAGATTTTCCTGTTAACCATACTCCGAATAAGGTGACGGCTACTAATGCTACGATAGGTATTACGAATGATTTTATCATTGGGTTTTCTTTGCTTGGTTCTCCGACGTCGAGTTCTATTGTTTGCATTGGGTTTCCGTCTTCTCTTATTACGTTTCCTGTTGTCCATGATCTGTGTTCTGCGTTTAGCATTTCTCCGTAATCTCTTCTTGTGTATACTATTATTCCGACTAATATTATTGCGAATAGGCAGTACATGTTGAATGGTATACTGTTTAGGAAGGCGGTGAAAGTCGATGGTGTGGATTCTGCACCTGCAATACCTGCGTTTTCATATCCTTTCTGTATCATTCCTAATTGGTAAGCAATCCAATCTGAAATCAAGAAGGTTGATACTGGTGCTGCTGTTGAGTCAACAATGTATGATAGTTTCTCTTTTGAGATTCTCATTTTCGCGGCTACGTCTTTCATAGCGCTACCAACTATAGCGGTGTTTGCATAGTCATTAAAGAAGACAAGCATACCTAGGATCCAGGCTGTTAATCCAACTTGTCTTTCGTCCTTGAATCTGTCAGCTGCCCAGTTCGATAGAGCTAATGATCCTCCTAGTTTCCATATGATACCGACACCAGCTCCCATGAGTAGGTTGAACACTATTAGCGTTGCATACCAAGAATCAGCTATGTTTCCTACCATCCAGTCTAGGGCTTGTGCTATACCTAGTCCTCCCGTGAATATTATTGCTCCTGACCATACTCCTAAAAATAGGGACAGGATAACTCTTCTGGTAACGATCGCCAGCACTATAGCGAGTAGAGGCGGGATAATAGATAAAATACCAAATGGTTCTGCTCCTATTGGCATAATTTATCACTACTACATATATTTGTTCAGGATTTTTAAATCTTTTCAATAACTTTTGGTTTAAAGACTAGTAATCAAAATTTTTGCCGAGTCTTTAATGTTTGATCTTTACAAGAAGTTTAAGTTATATATACTAATAATAAATTTTCTTGACTCACATTGAAGAAACCGAGTACTTTTTTATAATATTCTTGACATACTAAGGAAGATAATAAGAAGAATAAGAGAGTGTAATGAAGTTTTCCCTACTTTAAAAGAAAGATTCTCTTAATAGAAAAAAAATATGAAAAAATAAACAATTTTGCCATTTCTGAAATGAAAGAGATCTTTATTAATTCAGTGTATTATTTCGGCGAAGACTTCGTGTGGCGTTATAGCGATGTGTGGCATGATCTCCTTAAATCCTTCCATGATTTCTTCGATGTCATGAAATTCTTCGTGAGATTTTCTATCTTTCCAATATGTTAGCATTACGTACTTTGTTGGTTTTATTTCTATTTCTTCGTATTCGCCTGGGATCATTCCGCCTCCAAATGATATGTCAGTGGTTCTGAAGACCTTCGTACCGATGAATCCTGGTTTATCCATAGTTTTCTCGCAAAGATCTTCCACTTTCTCCTCAAATTTGTCTTCGTGTCCTGGCTTAACTGATAGGTAATTAATGGCGGTCACCATCTCTCTACTCTCGTATTCGTAGTTCTCCAGTTCTTCGGGTGGTATTTCTTCAGCATCTACTCCATTCTCATTTAGGAATTCTACGGCCATTCCTGAACGTTTACCTCTAGAACCGCAGTATACCTTAACTTTTTCTCCTTTGAGAAAGTCTAGATAAAATTCGAGGTCCCAAACAGGTATGTTTAAAGCTCCCTTTATATGATCCATGTAGTACTCTTCCCTAGTTTTTACATCAATTATTAAATCCATACTATCAAATTCTAAATAAATTGAATAAATAAATAACTTTTGATAAACAAAACTTTAATTAATAAAAAGAATGGTTCACGCACAGATACCAAAAATAATGAAATACCAGAAACCACCAACAGACCAAGATCACCCAAAACCAACCATTCACAGAAATGCTCTGCAACCCAATTCCAAAAAAGATCCGATTTATCCATCTCGCTCTATTACTTAAAAGAAAAAACTCATAAAGGAAGTAGGGAATGAACAAATATATTGAAAACCATAAATAAGTCTTCAGGGAGTAGCCAATGCCCATGGTACTCCATCCAATAAAAATCTTAAGTAAAATAAATCAATTAAATATGAAACGTATGGAAAGGTGGTATATCTGCAGAAAAAAGTAGCACTAGTAATAATCCTCGGCTTCATCCTATCCTTCTCAGTAGCCGTAATAATTCCTTACATACCCCTTTACGGGGAAGAACTAGGTCTTTCCGTATCAGTCATAGGTTACATTGTTGCAACCTACCACCTTATCCAGTTCTTTGGCAGAATACCCATGGGATCATTCTCAGATATTTTTGGTTATGGTAAGATAATAGCATTTGGAGCCCTTTCTCTTTTTTTAGGGATGATATTCTACAATTTAACACCAAAACTTTGGCCTCTTCTGTTTCTTGGCCAGATAATGATAGGAATAGCTATTTGTATGACCTGGGTTACCCTGCCCTCATTTGTCACGAGATTTGGACCGAAGAAAGTCCCAATGTTCACATTCGTTATCAGTTGGGCATATGCTTTCTCCGTCCCTCTGGGAGGAGTCATTAAAGACCTATTAGGTATGAGATCTATATTCTTATTAGGAGGCCTACTTTCCCTTCCCGCACTCCTCATAGCTTTCCTCATCTTTAAGAATGGAAAATCCCAACAAAAAGATACAGAAAAACCTAAAAAATCTTTATCGATCACATCAATGTATAAAGATGCATTCAGAACTCTTAAAAGTAGAAAGGTATTGAGAGCATCACTCTATTCATTCCTAATGTTCATGAACTTTAACATAGCAATTTCATTAGTCCCACTTTATTTATCTGGACTAGGATTTTCCGCCTCCTTCATTGGAGCTTTCCATTTCGCTCGAATGGGGACTGGATCCACTATAAGATTGTTCGTTAAAAGAGTAAAAAATCGAATAAACAAAGAACTAATTCTAATAGCAACTACCCTGTTCTCTGGAGTCGTTCTCAGTATTCTCTCCCGTCTTGAATCTCAGTGGGTTATAATTTTTCTTGCAGTGATCTGGGGACTAGTTAGCGGGCTTTACCATCCAATTGTATTTGAATTAATCGCTGACGGTACCATAGATGAAGATCGAGGTAAAGGAATGGGGATCAGAGGGACCCTAGGCACTATGGGATCATTTACAGGTATCGTAATATTTTCTAATTTAGCAGAGATATGGAGTGTAAGAACCTCCATATTACTTTCCGGAATATCGGGAGTAATCGGAGTAATCCTAATTGAAGTATGGATACATACTGATCTTAGCCTTCCCTTCTTAGAACTTGATGTTTGACGAATAGGGTTCTGAATTGTCATATGGATTTTAAGTTAGTTTATTGGGGATATTTTTGGTTTAAGAAGTGAATTTCCAAAAGATTTATATAAGATGTATTTCTACTAGTAACTGATTTTGATGTACTGGGGCTTACAGGATTTAGAAGAGGAATTCGTTGAATTATTTACCTTGGTTAGTCCCAGAACTTTTTTTGATTTTGAATTCGCTTATTATTGGTATTTTTAGATGTATCTCCAAGAGAGTTGCAAGAAGGTGGCTCTCAAGGACTGTTCTTCCACTTGAATACCTTAATTAATTTCTTTATTTATATCTAATTTACATAGATCTTTAGATTAATACGAAATTGGAGGATACATATTGACCAGTAAAAAAGGATTTACAATACCATATGGAAAAGAAAAAATAGAATTTAAACTTTCACAGGATATAGACATAAACAAAATACAAACCCAATCTCTAACCACAATTGAGAACTATAAAGAAAAAATACGGAAAAAAATCAGGAACCCAACAGGAACAGAACCACTAAACAAAATAGTAGATAAAAAAGATGATGTAGCAATAGTTGTTAGCGATATAACCAGACTATCTTACCGAACTTATGACTTTTTACCAGTCTTAGTTAATGAACTGAACCAATGTGGCATCAAAGACGAAAACATAGACATAGTAGTAGCTACCGGAACCCACAGACCTCAAACAACCGAAGAAGACAGAAAAGTCGTAGGAAAAGAACTCCACAACAGATTAAATATTCACAGCCACGATTCTGAATCAGAAAACCTCATCGATCTGGGAACCACAAGCAGAGGAACCGAAGTTAAAGTTAATCCAATTGTACATAGAGCAGATAAAGTAATTTTAACCGGAGGAATTGTTTACCATACACTAGCAGGGTTCGGAGGAGGAAGAAAAAGTATTGCACCCGGAGTTATCTCTGAAAAAGCAATCCAACAAAACCATGGAATAGTCCTACAAGAAAACGGAGAAATCAATCCAAAAGTAAGATCAGGAAAACTAAAGAATAACCCAGTATCCGAAGACATGTTTGAAATAAGCGAAATCGTAGACCCCGACCTAATACTAAACGTAATCGTGAACGGAGAAAAAGAATTCGTCGACATCGTAGCCGGTGGCCTAAGAGAAGCATATCTAAAGGGATGTAGAACAGTTCAAGAAGCCTTCGGCGTACCATTAGAAGATAAGTCCGATCTCGTAATAGCAAGCTGCGGAGGCCACCCCAAAGATATACAACTATATCAAAGCGTCAAAGGACTATTCAACGCCGCCCACGCAGTTAAAGAAAACGGAACAATCATACTAGTAACCAAATGCTCCCAAGGAATAGGGCCAAACAAATTCACCAAATGGTTCAACAATGAAAACCCAAAAGAACTAGCAAAAGAACTAAACAAAAACTTCACAATATCAGGATTCGTAGCTCTAAGAACAGCAAAAATAAACCAAAAATCACCAATAATACTCCTATCAGATCTCCCCAACAAAAAAGTAAGAAAAATGGGAATGAAACCAGCCAATAACATGAAACAAGCAATAAGAAAAGCCAAAAAAATAAATAACCAAATAAAAAGCGTCAATCTAATGCCAAGCTCAAAGCTAACATTCCCAATAGCCAACGAAGAACAAAAACTAGAACTAGAGGGAATAAAATGAAGAAGATCCAAATCACCATCCTAATACTATACATTCTGGCAATGTACCTAATCTCATGGTACGCCAAAAATGTAAGCAAAGACGATGGAGCTATAGGATACCTATTAGCCGGAAGAAAGATGCCATTCTACATAGTAGCAGTCATGATCGCAGGACTTGCGATCGGAGGCGCCTCAACCGTCGGAGTAGCTGAAAACGCATACAACACAGGACTAAGCGCAGGAATGTACAACGCAGCATGGGCCGCCGGAGCAATAATAGTCGGATTAATAGCAGCCAAAAGATTCAGAGAAATGAATATTAAAACTATTCCCCAACTACTAGAAAATCATTACGGAGTAAGTGGACGAATAATCGGGGTAATAGGCCAAATAATCATCCAAATCGTCATCACCTCCCTCCAATTCGTCGCCGGAGGAGCAATACTAGCAGCACTACTACCCCAAACCTTCACCCTATCAACAGGAATGATGATAACAGCAATAGTATTCATCGGAATTACCTTCATTGGAGGATACTGGGGAGCAGGACTAACAAACCTACTAAACGTAATAGTAATATACATAGGAGTAATAATAGGAGGTATAATGAGCATACTACAAATAGGAGGAATCTCAGAACTAACCACCACACTACCCCAAAGCAACCATTGGTTTAATCCAGTGAGCGGCGTTGGAATAGCAGTAGTAATAGCATGGTTCATGGTGATGATAACCCAATCCTTCTCAGTCCAGGCAATAACCCAAATATCATTCGCAGCCAAAGACTCAAAAGAAGCAAAAAAAGGATTCATACTAGGCGGACTAATAATACTACCAATAGGATTCATATCAGCACTAATAGGAATAGTAGGAGCAGCACAATACCCAGGAATAGAAGCAACAATGGCCCTACCAAAAGTAGTAACAAACCTAAACCCAATCCTAGCCGGAATGGTCCTCTCCGGCCTATGGGCAGCAGACGTATCAACAGGATGCGGACTACTAATGGGAAGCTCCACACTAGTAGTAGAAGACATATACAAAAGATTCATACAAACACAAATAACAGACAAAAAAGAAAAACTAATATCAAGAATAATAGTACTAAGCATAAGCATAATAACCTACATACTAGCATCAAACGTAGTAGGAATACTAGAAACCCTACTAATCGGACTAAGCCTAACAACAGCCTACACCGTAATAGTACTATTCACAATGTTCGCCCCAAGCCTATGCAAAAAAAGCAGCGCATTCTGGACCCTACTCTCAGGAATAGCCGTACTAGGAATATGGAGCTTAGTACCGGCAACCAGAATATTTCCCCACGTTATCTTCATGGAATGGGCAGTAACCCTACCAGTATTCCTAATAGTCTCACAAATAGACAAAAGGCCAGCAAAATTTGGAGACCAAATAAAAAAGAAAAAAGAAGCTAAACCAAAACCAAAAACAAAATGAAAGTGGTTAAATGACAGCCAAGAACCATAAAACCAAAAATAATTCATCAAAGAATACAATAAAGTCTTGGCTAGATAATCATAGAACAAAATATATCTCCTATTTCTTCTTCTACCTTTATCAATAATAAATTCCGCTAAGAAGTTGCCTTCCAGGTGGCTTCTAAGCCCAACCCCATTCTCACAAACACAACTAGAAATCAACAAGAAAATATAGGAGGTATGATAAAATTGAAAACCAAAGAACCATCAATAAAAGCAATTAAAATCAATAACAAACAAATAGAAACCAAAATTTGGGAAATAAACATGAAAAACCAAACAAAAAAACCAGAAATAAATATAAGAAACATAGAAACCAAACTATGGGAAAGAGAACTCTAAATAGAACTACCGTTCTCTTCTTTCTCTTTCCTAATAAAATCTTTAAACTAGAATTTTTTCCGTTTCTTCAGGAGTTTTATAGATTATCTGGAATAATATGCCACCAATTAGAGAAATAGATCCTAAAAAGATTAGCCCTAAATTGTATGATCCTGTAAGCGCTACTATGAATCCTATGGATATAGGACCTATTACTCCGATCCCATTTCCTATACCATTCATGACCCCTGTTGCCGACCCAATTATTTCTTCCGATATCCTTGTCTGTATTAAGGTAAAAAATATTGGAGGTGACATCTGCCCTACGAAGAAAATTAATGAAAGTATGAATATTGCTATTATCTTTGACTGTATGTTTAACATGGTTAGAGATAGGATCATTATTGTTGTTGAGATGAGTGCAATTACTATAATTTTTTTTCTTTCCCCTGTTCGATCACTTATCCAAGAGGCTGAAAACATCCCTAGAGCGGATCCCAGATACGGAATGCTTGCTCCATAAGACATTTGGCTAATCGATAGCCCCTGAGCCTCTACCAAGTAAGTAGGCAACCATAGTCCTACTCCCCACCAAACCGATATCATCGAAATGAAACCGACTAATATTATTTGGAATTGTCTATTCCTTAATAGTATTTTCATATCATCTTTAATGTTTAGTTCAATTTCTTCTTTAGTTTCTTCTTTTTGTTCTTCTGCTACGTTTTTTGGATTAGTTTTTATAAATAATATAACTGGTAAAATTATAGATAGGCTTAGTAATGCAAATAGGTAGAATGTGAATTCCCATGTCGTTTTTACTATTATTGGGGTTAGTATTAATGGAGCAAGCATTGAACCAAATGGACCACCACTCAGGAAAATTGAATTTGCTCGGGCTCTTTCCTCTTCTTTGAACCATCCTGCTGTAACCTTAGTAGCTGTAGGGAACAAGACACCTTGCCCTAAACCAAGTAGAACTCTTGAAAATAGGAAAATCCAATAAATATTACCGAAATACGCCCCGAAAATAACTGATAATGACCACGCTGAGATAGCGAAGATTAAAGCTTTTTTAGGGCCAAATTTATCTATATATGGGCTTAGTAAGACATTTGATATACCATAACTTACCAAGAATATTCCTAACAATATTCCTCCCAAGCTCCCTTCCTGCGAGGTAGACCAACCAAAATCACTCGAAATAAATTTGAGAGCAACAGAAACACTCATACGAGCGACATAACCCATTAAAGTTGATACAAATAGTATACCAAGTATTAACCATTTATATTTCCTAGGAAGATCAAAGCTAATTTTCTCTAAATAACCCATACTACCAAAGCCCTAAATTCAACAAGAAAACTCGTAAGCATAATTTAACCATTTCCCAGTCAGTATCTATCACAAAATTCAATGGATCTAAATTAATATTTTGTTTTAATTTTATAAATTCTTCTTCAACTTTTTTATTATTTTGATTTCTTCATTACTCTTTGTTTCTGATACTTGTTTTTAAGAACTCTAAATCTTTTAAGTATTTTTCTCTTAAGTTTGAAAAATCCTGACCAATTGAAACAAATTTAAAGCCTTTATCAATCCAATTCTTAGCATCCTCCCTGTCACCAGCGAAGATCCCTGGAACTACATCATTTTCCTCACATTTATTTAGAACTTTATTTATCGCATCATTAAAATCTGGATGATTCAATTCTCCGAAAATACCTAGATTAGCTGAAAGATCATAAGGCCCTACAAAAGCCATATCGACCTCATCAACCGATAAGATCTTATTAAGATTATCAAGCGAATCACTAGTTTCCACCTGAACTCCAATAATTAAATCATCTTCAAAACTTTCATAATACTCCTCGATATCTTTCTCCCCGTATTTAATAGCTCTTCGAGGCCCTATTCCTCTTATTCCTCTGGGAGGATACCTACAAGCATTTACTATTTCTTTAACTTCCTCTTTATTATTTACATATGGCACTAATAATCCTTCAAAACCAAGATCTAGAGCTCTTTTAATTCTAACCTTATCATTCCAAGGGACTCTAACAAAGGGAGTAACATCATCACTAAGGGCGGGAAGAATTTTCTGTAAAGTACTTATATCAGCTGGTCCATGCTCCATATCAAACATTAGCCAATCCAAAGGCAAATTAGAAAGTAATTCAACTATAGTAGGATCCTGAATTGTTAACCATGTCCCCAGAGAGATCTGTTCAGATTTCACAGGTTCTTCAATCCTCATATTAACACCTTTATTGGTAAGAAGATCATGGTGAAATAAAAATAGTTCGTTAAAAAATTTAAAGACCCTATAAATAGTTGGTTAGAGAAAAAATCTGGCAAGATCGTTGAAGATATATGAAACTGTTAGATGCCCAAACTAACCAATGATATTATTCAAAATAAAATCCAACTTTTCCTAAGTACTACTGATTCATGGTTCTTATAAGATTTTCTAATGAGATCTCCCATGTACTCCTTTTGTTCAAGACAGGCATCTTTTTGGAGATTTTTGTTGATCTTTTTAGATCATGAGGACTACCTTTTGACTAAAACACTTAAAGTTGGGGAAGATGAACCCCACTTATAAATCTTAAGAAGAATTTAAAGACAGAGAAAAGAATTCTGCTGATACTGATAAAAATGGACAATCTATATTCAATACTGGTAGAAAACTTATATTTCAGTGGTAATTGAGGTACTTGAAGATTTTAAACCCTAAAAATTTAATTCATAGAAATTTCAGGAACAGAAGTTAAGAAAAGAGAAGAGAATATTTTGAGGCTAAAAATAATAAAGGAATAATAGAAAATATATAGAATAATTGGAGAAAATAATTATTCTTCGGTTTTCCTATGACATAGCCACCAGTCGTAGCATTCTATTTTGCCTGATTCTTCA
>CAYTEI010000034.1:11919-14345 GCA_964436705.1 uncultured Thermococci archaeon | reverse complement strand
TTTAACTTCCCTTTCCTCTGACTTAACTAAGATATGATCGGATCTTACGGATAATTATTCATGTTTTTTAAATTCTTATTCTCACAACTTACTCAAACCGGTAAAAACCTGTAATATAAAAATGATTGAATTTAGCTATAAATCTATATTTATTCTTTTTTATTTCTTGTCCTATTAATTAATTATTTTTTTGTTTAGATTTTAATAGTAAATCAGTAAGGTTTTTATTTAAGATTAGTTATCTCTTCTTGATGGTGGGAGATTGAAAGTTTGCGTTTACCTGGAGATAGAAAAATACTTCGATACAAGCGGTATTGGAACAGCAGTAGAAAATCAGAGAAAAGCTCTCAGGATGAACGGAGTAGAAGTCACAAAGGATCCTAGTGAAGATTATGATGTGCTTCATATTAACACAATAGGTCCCAAATCCTTTTACTTATCTAAAAAAACAAATAAAGATACTAAAATTGTAATTCACGCTCATACAACTGCAGAAGATTTTAAAGGAAGTTTCGTTTTTAGTAATAAAATATCCCCTATCCTCAAAAAGTATCTTAAGTATTATTACGATCAGGCTGATATACTTTTATGTCCTTCTGGATACACTAAGGAAAAACTTGATGATTACAATCTTTCTTTAGAACCGAAAATTATTAGTAATGGAATAGATACTGAGAAATTTCAAACTAAAGAAGATTTAAGATATGAATATAGGAAAAAATATAATATAAATGAAGATAAAACTGTAGTTTTTTCTGTAGGTAGCGTTTTCATGCGTAAAGGAATAGATACCTTTTCTGAAGTAGGGAAAGAGTTTCCAGACACTCAATTCATTTGGTTTGGTCCAATTTATTCAAAATTACAAAATAAAAAAGCCCAAAAAGTTGTTAAAAGCTCTCCTAGTAACGTGAAATTTGTTGGGAAAATTGATAACGTTTTAGGTGCTTATTCATTGGGAGATATATTCTTTTTTCCAAGTTATAGAGAGAATCAAGGTATAGTAACTCTTGAAGCAGCTTCAAGCGGTAAACCATTAGTACTAAGAGACATACCCGGTTTTAGAATTTGGAGTGACGAAAAAGATTGTTATAAAGGAACAAAGAAAAAATTTTTCATTAAAGCAATAAAAAAACTACTGGACAAAGAAAACTTGAGAAAAGATATGGGGAGAAAAGCTCAAGAAACAGCAATAGAACACGATCTCAAAAGAGTTGGACAAAAACTTCAAAGGATATACCAGGAGGCTTCCTAATGAAAATTTTAAAATTCACAGATACATACCTGCCAACAATAAATGGAGCTTCCTACTCTATAAATCTATGGAAAAACAGATTAGAAGAAAGAGGTATCTCAGTTGAATTAATCAGCCCCATGAAAACAGGAGATATAAGTATTCGATCGATCCCATTTCCATTCTATGATGGGTATAGAATTGGTATTCCTGAAAAAATCTCAGATAAGATCGAAGAACCTGACCTCATCCATATTCACACTCCCTTTTCAGTGGGATCACTAGGAGCTTACTTATCAAAGAAGAAAGATATCCCTAGGATCTTCACTCATCATACAGACCCCGAAGATTACATAAACTATCTAACTGAAAGTAAGTCAATAACAAACCCACTTCTAAATATTTATGATTCATGGGAAAAAAAGATTTTAAATAACTCGGATATAGTTACAGTTCCCTCAGAGAAAATTAAAAAAGATATGCAGAGATCAGGTATTGAAAACGTTAAGTTAGTAAGCAATGGACTAAATTTAAATTTCTTTCAACCTAGTAAACCTATATTTAGAGAAAAAGATAATTCAGTACTGTTAGGGTATAGCGGAAGACATGGCAAAGAAAAACGATTAGAAGACTTAATAAGAGTTAGTGATAGATTTGAAGATTTTAAAATATTAATTGCTGGTGATGGACCAGCAAGATCTTATTATCAGGATTTAGCCAAAGAAAAGAAGAATGTAGAATTTCTAGGGTTTTTAAATAGAGAAAAATTACCTAACTTTTATTCCTCTCTAGATGTTTTCGTCTTTCCATCCATAGTAGAAACCCAAGGTTTAGTAGGTTTGGAGGCAAATGCTTGCGGTACTCCCGTTGTTGGAGCTAATAGAAAGGCTTTAAAAGTTACGGTTAAAGAAGATATCTCTGGATATCGATATGAACCAGGCAACATTGATGATCTTGAAAAAAAAATTAAAAAGACTTTAAATAATACAAAGAAGCTTGAAAAATCAAGTAGGACACATGCTAAAAAACACTCCGCGGAAAAAAGCATTGATAAAATTATTAATCTTTATAAAAAACTGACTTCAGAGTAAGTAAAGAGGAAAAAACTTACTTGTATCTCCCTCGGCTTTCAATTTCCTTAACTTTCTTTTTTAATTGTTCACCATTGCCCGTAACACGATTATATCCACTAATA
>CAYTEI010000034.1:1055-11909 GCA_964436705.1 uncultured Thermococci archaeon | reverse complement strand
TCCAATGCTTGTCTTAAAAGATGTAAATCTACTCCTTGATCTTCCACTGAAGTTGAGAATTTGCTTAATCCAAAATCTATAAAGTATATTTCATCATCTTTCTTAATCATATTTGAGGTAGTCAAATCACCATGTATTATGTCATCATTATGTATCTTCCCTACTAATCTTCCTATTCTTTCACATATTTTAACATCTTGGGTATTACTTAGATATTCCTTCATTGTAATCCCATCTATATACTCCATTACGATCTCATATTGATCTAAACTTACTTCATATATGTGCGGAGACTTTACTCCTGTTTTCTTAACCTTATGAATTATTCTAGCCTCCCCAATCGTTCTTTGTTTTCTCAATCTATTGTCAATCTCCTTAATCCTATATTTCTTAGGAACCCTACTCTTAATTATAATTTTCTCATCTTCACCAAAATCCATGAAGAATTCTTCAAAATCAGCTAAGTATAATTCTGCCTCAGCTCCTTTTTTAATGAGCCTCATTCTCTCACCAATGGTTTAGATAAATGCCTTCTAGCCATGGGAGGAACTTCATAGATATCTTCCTTAATATTCCTTTCAATTTTATTCCTCCTAACCTCATTGTCAGATGCTTCAGTTCCACATCTTCTACATCGATAACCTTGGTTTCTTCCAGCAGACTTCATGTTTCTCCCACAATCTGGACATTCTGGGTTCAGAACCTCAAATTTTTCTTTTAACTCAAAAATATTTATCTTCTCTAGGTTCAGAGTCTTGTTTTCATTCACTCCACCATAGACTTTAACCTTATCCCCGGGTCGGAGTTTTCTAATCACCTTGCGGAAATTTTTGGTAGGTTCGTAAGCAGCACATTCAATCAAACCGTCTTCTGAAGACAGATTAAAAAATACATGACCACCCTCAATATTTTTTGGTTTTGAATCGACTTCTCCATCTATAATCGCAGAGTTATAAACTTCAACCTCATTGATAGACATTTCAAGAAGATGATCGTCTGTTCCTTGATTAGTTTCAAAAACCTGATGAAGATCGTAATCCTCAGAATCGATTTTAGGTCTTGCCTCTTCAAGCACTAATGGATCTTCTCCTCTAATTCCAAAAAGCACAGGATCAGGACCATTAGGAGAAATTACTTCATCACCCTCATCCTTATCAACATTATCAAATATAATTGGAAAGTACTCTTCATCCATTTGGAAAACTGAATCCTTTTCTACCTCTCGTGGAGATCCTAAGTTCTCTCTTTTCCTATAAGTTAATAGCTCAAAGGTTTTATCTTCAAGTTGATAGCCAATACTAGAAAGCGCTCCAATAATTCCTCTATCATTTCCATAACTTTTAAGAAAAATATTTTCTACTTTAGCTATATCTTTTGCTTCGCTAACTTTTACTTCTTTATGAAGAGCTTTTATAGATAATTCGGTAACTTTTCTAGGTACTTCACCTTCTATAATGGCTATCCCGGAATTAGAGGTTTTTTGAGAAATTTCTTCTGTTTTATTAATCACAATATTCTTAATTTTATCGATTTCAGATTTTTTTACATTTAATGTGATTCTTATGGCTCCATTCCCTCTTGTTTTATAGGGTACATTTGGATTTAATCTTATTAATCTAGGAAACCCTATGACATCGAAATTCTTCTCAGTAAACTCCTTAAGCAATAAAGTTCCAAGATAAGTAGTACACATGCCTTCTCTGGAATCCGTATCATCTATACCAATACTCAATATCATTTATATCCCTCGGAAACCAATTAATCATCCATTAAAATTAATATCAAATCCTTTAAATAATTAATTAGGAAAAGTAATTTTATTTAATCTTATTTACAAAGAAACTGGATTAAGTATTTAAATCTGAATCTTTGAGATTTAATCTAAAAATATAAAAAATAAAATTCTTATTGATCTAGAAAAGCTTCGTAAGCTTGGTAAGCTGACCAAAGATCTAATTTGCTAACGATCTCATACGGTGAGTGCATACCTATTAGACCAGGTCCTATATCAATAACATCAATACCGTATCTGGCAAAGAACTTTGCAATTGTACCTCCTCCACCTTCATCAACTTTTCCTAACTCTGCTAATTGATACTGAACGTCATTCTCTTTAAAAATTTTTCTAATCTCAGAAACATACTCTGCCTGAGCTTCACTAGACATATATTTACCACCGCTACCTGTGTATTTAGCAATTACTACACCTTGACTAGCTTTAGCTGCATTATTCATTTCATGAACATTTTTGAAAGTTGGATTTACTGCTGCATTCACATCAGCAGAAATTGCTTGACTATTATACATCATTTCGTTAAATTTAGTATAGGAGTCTTTTCCTTCTATTTCTAAGATTTTAGACATAACTAAATCCATAAAAGCACTTTGTGCCCCAGTGTTACCTTCGCTACCTATCTCCTCTTTATCATAGAAAAATACAACTGAGGTTCTTTTCGGATTTTCCAAATTCAACATAGCTTCCAAGGATGTAAAGGCACATATTCTATCGTCATGTCCATAGGAGGAAACCATGCTTCTATCAAATCCAACGTCTCTTGGTTTATTTGCGGGTACAATTTCTATGTCAGCAGAGTTAAAATCTTCCTCTTCTATTCCATATTCCTCATCAAGATGTTTTAAAACATTCGTTTTTATTTTATTCGATATTTCATCATTGTTTACTGGTATTCCACCGACTAAAACATTCAGTTCTTCTCCCTCAATGCCTTCAAATAATTTCCTATCTCCTTGAGCTTTCTTAGCTAAGTGTGGTAGAAGGTCCGAGATGACAAAAACTGGATCGCTGTCATTTTCTCCAATTTTTATTTCGATCTTTTCTCCATCTTCTGTCATAACTACACCGTGTATAGCCAATGGACGATTAATCCATTGATACTTCTTTACTCCTCCGTAATAATGGGTTTTAAATAGTGCTAGTTCTGAATCTGATTCCTCATATAATGGATTAGGCTTTAAATCAATTCTAGGAGCGTCAATATGGGATACTACCATTCTTGCTCCTTCATTAATGTCTTTTTCTCCAATATGAACTAATGCTATTCCCTTATCTTTGTTATTAATATAAAATCTCGATCCCACTGATAATTCATTCAATTCTGTATTCTCAATGCTTTTAAAACCATTTTTCTTAGCTGAATTTATTATCCACTCAACAGATTCTCGCTCTGTTTTTGCATCCCCAATAAAATCCTTATACCTTTCCGAAAATTCGAAAACTTCTTCTTTTTCTTCTTCATCTATTTCAGACCAACCATTTTCACTTTTCATAGCAAGTTTGTCTTCTAAGGATTCTTCATCATTATCTTCATTACTCATAATCTTTCACCATATTTCTTTTTTATGATTAATAAACGAAACTAGAGCTTTCAAAGTAATTATTAAATTATCTGGGCTTTAATTAATTTAAATCTTTGGACAAATTTACAAAAAATTTTTTTGTTAAGTTGAACCCCACGAAATACAAAATCTTATTGATACATCTTTTGTTTATAAAAATAAGGAATAAAAAGTTCTAAAAATAAATAATATATAAAAATAGGATTTACAAATTTGATTTACTTCTTCCACCATCTATCGGAATTGCCACTCCATTTATATAACTTGAATTTGCTGATGACAGAAACGCTACTAACTCCCCTAACTCTACGGGATCTCCAATCCTCCCCAACGGTATCCCTTCAGACAAATCCCTTAATCCTTGTTCGTATGTTTGATATTCTCCTCGCTCAATCCCCTGTTCTATAAGTTCCTCTATACGTGAGGTCTCATGTGGACCCGGTAGAACCGCATTTACTCTAATTTTAGGGGCAAATTCCTTCGATAATGTTTTCTCAAGGCCTATAACACTTGATCTAACAGAATTCGATAAAACCAGTGATCTAATAGCCTCCTTAACGCTCATCGACGCTATATTTACGATTGTCCCTCCTTGACCCTTTTTAAGATGAGGCGTTGCTTCCCTAATCATTCTAACAACACTCATAACTAAAAGATCAAATGCTTCATACCACTCTTCATCATCAATGCTGAGAAAAGAATCACTTGGTGGACCACCAGCACTCGTTACTACATGATCTAATTTTCCAAACTCTTCAATAGTTTTAGATACTAGTCTCTTAGTTTCTTTTTTATCTTTAATATCGGCATTAATAGAGAGAACTTCCGAACCATATTCATCCTCAATTTCTTGTTTGGTTTTTCTAAGTTTTTTCTTATCCCTACCATTTATTACGACATTACATCCTTCCTTTGCTAGGATTTTTGCCGAAGCTTTCCCCAAACCACTGCTCGAAGCTGTGATAATTGCCACATCATCCTTTAGCCCTAGATCCATACGAAACACTATCCTTTAACGGGATATCCCTCTTCTTTCCATTTCTTCATTCCCCCTTCATAATCGATTACATTTTTATACCCAAATTCCTCTAGTTTTTGTGCGGCCTTTGGACTGGCTCCACATTGAAAGCTTGCACAATAAACAATTATTTCTTCCGATTTATCTAATTCTTCCTCAGCTTTTTTATCTATTTTAGCCGTTGGAATATTTCTGGAACCTGGGATATGTTCCTCATTGAAGCTTTCTTCTGACAAAACATTAACTAATTTAAAATCTTCATCCGATTCAAGCCTATTTTTTAACTCTTTTGCGCTTATTGATTCAACCATAATTGACACCTTACTATATATAAGTGAGTATAAACTTTTAATATTTTCGTTATATGTATAATTTAGAACAATTTTGATCAATATCCATAATCTCCCCAATATAAAGGAACGATCGAATGTTCTGAAAAATAGTTTTCAACAAAAATAATAGAAAAATCACCTTATTTTACAGAAGACATATAACTTTAAACAGACTAAAATGTTGAAAAAATAGAGAACTAATCCAAAGCCTTATTAATTCCTTAATTTCTTTTATTCCGTAAATATTATCTTTGTATTGATGACTTTAATTGAGCCCAAAGTTATAGAAACTCAACTTTATCTTAGTCCCAACTTTCCATAATTTTTTTGTATAAAAAATAGTATATTATTCATTAAGGCGACAACATGGAAAAAGAATGGATTGATTTAGGAATTAATTTGGCTAAAGACTCCGGAAAAAATATTTTAAAGAACTTAGAAAAAAAGAAGGAAGTCATTCACAGAGAACAAGGCGATGTTAAGATTCAATTAGACAGAGATGTTGAAAAAAACATTATTAATAAAATAAAATCTTCAGATTATGATTTTTCGATTATTACTGAGGAGCGCGGTAAAATTGGTGATTCTAATCTAAAGTGGATTATTGACCCTATCGATGGAACAGTCAACTATTCTCATAGAATACCTTTTGTTTCCACCTCCATAGCATTAAAAAAAGATAAAAAAATCGTCTTAGGGATTATTTACGATCCAATTAGAAACGAACTTTTTAAGGCCATTAAAAACGAAGGATCCTACCTAAATGATAAACCAATAAAAACCTCAAAAAGGAAATTAAAAAATTCAATTGTCGAAGTAACCCATATACAAAGGAAAGAACATATAAAAACCATGGAAAAAGTCATTAAAAAATCAAACAAGCTAAGAAAATTAGGATCTTGTTCTCTTTCATTAGCCTATATCGCTTCCAGTAGATTAGATGCATACATTACTTATCAATCGTACCCATGGGATGTAGCTGCTGGAAAAATATTAATTGAAGAATCAGGCGAGAGAATAACCAATTTAAAGGGGAAAACTACCGAAACTGATAAGAATGGATTCATTTTTTCCAATAAAAAGATCCATCAAAATCTAATTAACATGATAAAGTAGGTTTAAATCTAGATCCATAAGGAGTTTATTAATTAAAATCTATGTTTATTTTCACATCCAAACCTTCGAAGGCTTCTTCTATTTGCTCCTCGATTACTTCAGGTTGATCATCTTCCTCAATTCCTAACTCTATGTGTTTATTTTCAACATCTAAGCTTTCTAATTTGTCTTCGGTTATTATATCCTTCCCTGTTCTAGGATCGAGTACAGCTTTTAGAACCTTTTCCACAAAATCCTCATCTATCCTCTTTCTACCCTTTATTATTTCAAATTTACTTAATGCTAAATTTAAAGCCTCTATAGATAAATTTGAACAGTGATACTTTATATTTGGTAGGCCCTCTAGTGCATCTATTATATCTTTAAAAGTAATTTCTTTAGCTTCCTCTAGATTTTTACCTACAGCCAATTCTGTCATTTTTGAACTGGTTGCAATATTAGCAGCACACCCAAAAGATTCAAATTTCATATTCTCAATCTTATCATCTTTGGATACATTCATATAGAGTTTTAGCATATCTCCACAAGCAATACTACCAGCACGGGCTGTAACGTCAGCGTCTTCAATTTTTCCTGAATTCCTCGGGTTTTTAAAATAATCCATAACTTCTTCTGAATATTCTAAAGGCATGATCTTCACCATTACATCTTTCCACGTAACATATTTAAATATTATTGAACATTTATGAATAAATATATTCCAAATACAACTTAATTACAACCATTACTGAAAAGCCCTCTTCTCCATTTCCCTCTCCTCATCACTTTTTTCCTTAATCTTCCAATAAATTTCCCCGTCTTTCTCAAAGCTCTCAACTAGATTTTCTTCTGATAAACGCATTAATTCCTTCCTAACTTGCATCAATTCTTCTTCTAACTCCTTTGATAATTCTTCCGGGGTTAGACCTGGCACAGAATTTTCTAATAAATCCAAAACCTCTTGATGTTCCATAATGATCCCTTAAACCTCTCTTCTTAAATATTAAATATCTTTCGAAAAATTACTTATACCTCTACCCAATTATGAGAAAAGAGATCAATGATAGGATTCGTCTACGTTTTAATTTTATTAACATCAGCAACTTACCTCGGGCACCTCAGTGAAAAACTTGGACAACCCAGAATCGTTGGACAAATAGCTGGAGGAATCATAGTTGGCCCAATAACTTTAATCTTGATCAGACCATATCTAGGAGTGCCAATATTAAGTTTCTTTTCTCGAGATAGAGTTAATGATGAGATACAAATACTAATAGATTTTGGAAGAATATTTTTAATGCTGGGAGCAGGTATTGAAACAGATCTTTCAAGACTATTTGAAACGGGTAAAAACGCTTTCGCATCTGCAATAGGGGGTATGATTTTACCTCTGTCATTAGGATATGGAGCTGGCATTTTATTAGGGTTGGATCTTTTAGGTAGATTATTTCTTGCAGTTTCTCTTTCAATTACAGCTGTCGCACTGTCAGTATCCGTTTTAATCGAAATGGGAAAACTAAACACCGACACTGGTAGTACAATAATTGGCGCAGCAGTAATAGATGACGTACTAGGAATTTTCTTGCTATCAATATTACTCAGCATGATTGAAATTGGTAAAATTCCCTCGACAACAGTCTTAATAAAAGAAATTCTAATTGCAATAACTTTTGTCATTTTAAGTTTATACATCGCACCTAAAATAATTCAGAAGTTCCGGTACAAGATTACAAGACTACCCAAGAATGAATCGTTAGGAATTATCATATGCATTGTAACTGGTTTTTCACTAGGAGCGGAGCTCTCTGGTCTACACGCTATGATTGGTTCTTACATAGCTGGATTGGTAATCGGTCCAATAATTGGAGAGCAAGAAGAAGAGGAACTAAGAACTTGGATTTGGGGTTTTTTTGCACCAATTTTCTTTGCCTGGATAGGATTCTCAATGTCGATAAGTAGAGCGGCATTTGGCGTCCCTCTCCTCTTAATCACCTTAATAGCATTCGTAGGGAAAATTTTCGGAAGCGGAATTGGCGCCCTTCTTAGTGGTTTAAAACCAAATAATGCTCTTTTAGTTGGTATAGGTATGAATGCTAGAGGAGCTATAGAATTAATAGTTGCAGAAATAGCAATTGAGGCTGGAATAATTAGTAATGAAATTTTTAGCTCAATCATCTTAATGGCTATAATTACCTCCATAACTACTCCTATAGCCATGAAAAAAGGAATAAAACATTATTCACTTTAAAAAGAAAAAGAATTTTATGAGTCAATACTTTCTATACGTCTTCGACCTAAAGCTTCAATATAATTAACTTCCATTTCTTCTTCTAGTTCATCTCTTATCTCCTCATTGACATTCTCCATAGCAGCATCGAAAGTCTCATAGGTCTCCATGTCCATTATTTGTAAATTATCTCCTGACATCGATATGATCTGACCAGTCTTCTTATCTAGAATTGGAACTTCTATATTTGAATCTTTAGGTTTAGAAATGGATCTTTTCTTACCATCGAAGATTCCAACTGCTGAAATTCTTACTTTAGTTGAACCGTGTTTTCCAGGAGATGAAGTCTGATACTGAGTAACTTCGCAAGGTTCACCGTCTAAAATGACGGATCTACCTTCTTTGAGATCTCCCATCTGAGCTCTTCTCTTTCCACCCATAATTAATCACCAAATTTTCTCAATAACTTTAGTTGTCTTGATCATAAAAACCTTGGGTGATGAACCTTTTATTGAGTAAATTTTTGTACTCTTAATTTTCCCTTAAAATACGTAAGGAAATATTACTAAATTTTTATTCAACCAAAAGTTTTATGAATTTTTGGTCAAAATTTTCTTTAGAAGTGATATTATAGCTAAAGATCAGGGATTAAAATTGATTAGGGCCAAAGAAATGTCTGAGGGAGAGGGTGCCCGGGTGAAAAGAGGTTTTCCTACCGACAAACATTCTTATGTCGATCCTTTTGTTTTAGTTGATGAATTTTTTGTTGATGAATCATCAGGATTTCCTCAACACCCGCATAGAGGTTTTGAGGCTCTCACTTACATGTTGGATGGTTCTTTTGAACATAGAGATACCACTGATAATTCTGCTATCGTCGAAGAAGGTGGCGTCCAAAGGATCACTATGGGATCAGGAGTTGAACACTCTGAAACCCCAAAATCTGAAGGCCTCAATCATGGAATTCAGCTTTGGATAAACCTTCCAAAAGATCTAAAAGAAATTGATCCCAGCTATCAAGTTGTTCCAAAAAATGATCTTCCCATAAAGAAAAAAGATAATAAGATAGTTAAAACTATAGTGGGAAAAGGTTCTCCAGTTACATTGAAATCGGACATAGCTTACAAACATATAATTCTCAAAAATATTGAAGAAGAATTGAAATTTAAGGATAGATTTCATGGATTTTTGTACGTTATTAGCGGAACAGGTTCTTTGAGGACAAAATCAGGCGAATATAAACTAGAAGATGGCCTTCTTATCTTTAAAGAGTTTGATCAAAAATTTAAAGGTAAAATTAATTCTAAAGGAGAGTTTGAATTTATAAAAATTACCGGAATCCCTCATAATGAGGAAATATACCAACACGGACCTTATGTAGATTAAATAATTCAAAAGGAGACTATAAAATGTTCGGAATTGATCCCCTAATTATTTTGTTGATAATATCTTTAGTAGGACTCATAGTCATTAAAATTATAGGAAAAATGGTAAAAGTAGGTTTTTACATAATCTCAGTATTGATTATTATTATATTAATTCTAAAGTTCTTAGGTATATCATTATAATACTCAGCTTAGGTGAGATATATAATGAGCTATGAAAAAGCTCTTGTGCTAAAAGACGATTCTGAAGTTAAGATAGAAAAATCTACTTCTTTATCTGAAGTTTATCATTGGGTTCTTACCCAAAGTAATCTTAACGTTAAACGTATTAAGACTGAAGGTAACAATGAATAAACACAAATTCCTTTTAATCGAAAAAGCAACTTTAGAAATAAGCAGGAAAATATATAGGTTTCTAATCAGAATAATAAAAAATAAACAATGAGGACAATTTATAAGTGCTTTTAACCTAAATAAAACTTTATTCTCCAACTTCTCTCAAGATTTCACATCTTGGAGGTACAATCATTAATCTACTTTGTTTATCTCCTAATAATACCATTTCCCCGCCTGTACCACTGATAAGACCCTTTATTTGATCTACATAATTTCTTAACTCTTGTTCTTTCCTTTTTTTTCTTCTAATATTTACTATAACAATATTAGAATCATTCATTTCTTGATAAACGGTACGAGGATCAGGTATATTATCCATGGAATAAACTCTTACAAATTTCTTATCCTCAGAAATTACTGACTTCTTATCCCTTTCAACGACACCTTCATCTCTAATGGAAATAGTTTCTACCTCATCCATAAAATTCTTTCTTTTGTTTTTGGAATTATCATTATTAGGAACCATAGTTAATCACTCCATTATTCTGACGGTATAAATTATTTCCCCTTCAAAACAATCTTACCATCAGAAATTACACGATCAACCTAACATAGGTCAAAATCATATTAAAAATTAATCCACTAAACAAATCATTTAAACAAAAAAGAATCAAAAAAGATTATTTAATCCAGGTCTGATATTTTTTTAACTTTCCAAACAATCAATAAATCACTCCTTGTCATATTACTATCATAATGAATCTTAAAAACTCCTCTTTCAAGGCTATTTGATTGCTCTGATGTAGTCACAAATTGCTGCAACTCCTCACTTCCATTAACAATAGTCACTATCCTTCGATCCTCTTGAAATGGTAAAATTTCATTCAAATCATCTAAACTCATATTAGATAAAGTGGTTTCATTAAAAGAGGTATCAGAAACCCGATCACCACTAAGTTCATTTAAATTCTCAACTCTAAAAATCTTCCTAACCGTAATATTCGTTGTGGATAAATTTTCAGACGATTTTAAACCATCATTAGGATCTTCCTCAAGTACAGATCCTGAATCGGAAACTAAATCTCTAGCTAGCCCCAATATATC
>CAYTEI010000034.1:0-1045 GCA_964436705.1 uncultured Thermococci archaeon | reverse complement strand
GAACTAATGTCCTCTAAACCTTCCAAACCCGAAATACCATTGCTTGAAGTAAAAACCAATCCCATAACTAAGCTAAAAAATATAAGACCAAAAACAACAGCAACCAAGATAGATCTCATTAAACCCACAAAAATCACCTACAATGATCACTAACAACGACTATCTTTATTCATTTAATAACTCAAAACACAAAAAATTATCGACCAAAAATGCAATTTTAAATACTTCGAAATGTACCTAAATCTTTAAAAAATTTGAATTAAGATTTATTATAAATCTTTAAATTAAATTTTCAATACTATCAAGTTTTAATTAATATAATAAATTTATCAAAACACCTAAAAATTATATATAAAGCTTTAAACCTCCTAATCCTTATTATAAACCAATTTTAAATTTAATAATTAAGATCTTAATTAAATATTAATTAAACTTAATACCAAACATAATCAGAAAAATAATACGAAAAATCTAGTACATTAGATCTTAATTACATTTTAATTGTCCTCAACGTCCGGACTCTTATTTCCAAAAATATAATTAGGATCCTAATTAAATCTTAATTATGCCTCAAATATCAGCCATAATACCAAAAGAAATTCACAAAAAAATCGAAGAAGAAGCAGATAAAGCCGGAAAGTCAAAAGCTCAGGTAATGAGAGAACGACTCGATAAAGGATACAAAGAAGGATCCAAAGATCTCATCGAAGAGAAAAGTAAACGCATTAAAAGCCTTGAAAACCAAATTAAAGAGATTAAAGAAAATCGTAGAAAGTCGATAAAGGATAAAGAAGATAAGATCGATATGTTGAAGACACAAATCGAAGAAAAACAAGACCAAGTAAAAGAACTGCAAAACCTTATTCAAGAATTGCAGAAGGATAAGAAAAACACTGAAACATTTGGAGAATGGATTACTAGTACCAATACCCTAGCAAGATTCTTTATAAAAACCGGAATTATGATGAGCGGATGGAACGTACCAAAAAGAGTAAAAGAAAACGAAAAAACAACTTAAAAGAATGAAACAATTTGGTTAATCTAA
>CAYTEI010000033.1:7585-14732 GCA_964436705.1 uncultured Thermococci archaeon | reverse complement strand
AATTTTAATAGATGAGTTTGAGGGGTTCTAAGGTTTTTTAGATAATTATGGGGGGCCATCTTTATTCAGATCAATTGTATTTTATTCTGTATTATTTAATTTTTTTGTAGAAAATTTTTATTTACCTTATTATTTTTTCCGATTAATGGAATGATCAAAAGTTATTTATTGTATGTTGTCGAAGATATGTTGGTGGACCGACTGGTTCATCGATCGGAGAGGAGGGTAATTCAGCCGTTTTTCTTGTTTCCCTCCATTTTTATTTCATAAAATTTTTTTAATTACTAAGTAAAGTAAAATTCTAAGGATTTTCTTTTTGATTATTCTGATCAAAATATTTATCAAGATCTATTACTGACACTAAATTGGGATATATATGGATGGACTCGAACTAGAAAGTCCAGCATTTAAAGATGGAGAAAAAATTCCAGACAAATACGGTTACAAAAAACAGAATATTCATCCTCAATTGAAATTCCATGGAGTCCCAGAAGAAGCAGAATCCCTAGTGTTAATACTAGACGATCCTGATGCAGTAAAACCAGCTGGAAAAGTATGGGATCATTGGGTAGTTTGGAATATAAATCCAAATGTAGAGGGAATAAAAGAGGGAGAAACACCGTCGAATGCCAACTTAGGTAGAAATGATTATGGAAATATTGGTTACGGAGGACCTAACCCCCCCCGACCGGATACACACTTATGAATTCAGTTTATATGCTTTAGACAAAGTCTTAGATATTAGCTCAGGAGCCACAAAGGATGAGGTAATTGAAGCTATGGAAGGACACATTATTGACGAGGGAATCCTTAGAGGAACTTACGCTCCTTAATTTTCTTTAGTTATTTTCCTTTTTTCTTAAATTATTTGAGAGATTTTAGTGGTAACAATTAAACCAAACTAATTTTTTTACCAATTCCGTAGCCAATAAAAATTCTCATAATTAAATATAAAAGAATGAGAAAATTTAAAATTATTATTAAAAGATTTAAGGGGAAAAAGATTTATTGGCAACAAATAAAGGGAATAGATCATAAAATTTTAAAAGACAATGGATACGAGTAATAAAAACGGCTTTCCAGGTAGATAATTATTTCTTGAATAAAAATAGATCGAGTTTCTTAATTCTTTATTTTAGTTTATTTTCTCGATCTTTTATGTCCCAAACCATCATTCCGCAGTTTTGACATCTTGATATTTCTTTTCTGGTAATTTGTTGCTTTGCCATTTTAAGGTTTTTTGCTTTGATAGTTTTTTCTTTACCGCACTGAGAGCATTTGATTTTAATTTCATTTTTATCTTTATCGTTTTTAGTTATTCTTCCTTTTAATTTATCTAGAATTTTCATTTATATCATAACCTTATCTTCGGACTTCTATTCATATTGGAATTCATTTCAAAAATTTTCTTTTATATGATTCACTTGTAGTTTTTAATAAAGATTTTTAACTTATAATTTTTTAGTAATATAGGTGTTTTAATTGGCGACCTTAAAAGAAATTCATAAGTTTGCTATTGAGGAAGGAATTAAAGAAGATCCTAGAGATCAATCCGAGATAGAACACGAGTTAGAGAAACGTAAGGATAAATATGAGAATCTGGAAGGAGTTAAAAAGGAAAAATTTGACGAAGATCGGCTAAAAAATCCTTTTGATGATTCAAAACTATTGTATGGATCTGAAAGAGAAATCAGAAAACTAGCTATAGGAATAGATATTGAAGGAGATGAATTAAATCTCGTTGATCGATTAAATGAGAAAGACGAAGATATTGACGGAGTTATGACCCATCACCCAAGAGGGAAAGCACTTGCAGGTCTTCATGAGGTAATGAAACTACAGATAGATCTGCTAAAGAACGTAGGGATTTCAGTATCCCAAGCAGAAGGAATTGTAAAGCCTAGAATGAAAGAAATAAAAGAAGCTATCCATCCACAAAATCATCCTAGAATTCCAAAAATAGCTAAATCCCTTGACATACCGTTTATGTCTCTTCATACCCCAACCGATAATCATGCTTATCAATTTATCAAGGAATATGTAAATAAAGAGGATCCAAAAACTCTTGAAGATTTAATCGATTGTTTATTAGAGATTCCAGAGTATAAATGGTCCCTAGAGTATCGAATGGGTCCTCAAATATTCGCAGGAGATGAAGATAATAGAGTTGGGAAAATCGGAGTTTTAGGATTTACTGGAGGAACAGATCTAAGTGAGGAATTAATAGAGAAAATGGTAAATTCAGGGATAGACACGTTAATAGCAATGCATGCCACTAAGGATCAGGCTGAAAAAGCTCGTGAATCCAGCATCAATATCGTATCAGCCGGACACATGCCTTCAGACAACATAGGAATCAATCTCTTACTTGATAAGATCCAAAAAGAATTTGATGTAAAAACATACGAACTATCAGGGTTCAAAAGAGTTGAAAGATAAGAAACAAATATTTTAACTATTTTTAAACCCCTAGGGCGGAGGTAACCCTAGGGATAATCTCAATCTCCATGGGACCAAATATCCCTCAAGAACAATCCTCTTCTCTCAATTAATCCCTAACCTTCAAACAAAAACTAATTTGTGAAACATTGTTATATCTCACCTTCTGGCAAACAAAAAACTGGATGTAAAATTGGATCAATGCATTCAATTTTAATCATATTGAGCTAAAAAAGCAATCGAGCGAATATTCTTTTCCTGAAAAAGTTTAAATAAACTCAATTTTTACCTTATAGGGAGTATCTATGATATTCAATTCACCTCAAGGTCATAAAATTTTTTATGAGACCCATGGCAACTCCGAAGACCCAGCACTCATCCTATTACATGCATTAGGAGCAGATCACAAAATGTGGAAAGAACAAATAGATGATTTCGTTGAAGCAGGATACTATGTAATCACACCAGATCTTAGAGGGCATGGATCTTCTGATAACACAGAAAACTTTAGTATAGAAGAATGCTCTCAGGACTTAAATGAGTTAACTAAAGAGATGAAGATCCCGGAAATGAATATATTAGGAGTTAACATTGGGGGAACAATAGCCCAAAGGTTCACTATAGATAACCTTGATAAAGTCAACAAATTAGTATTAGAAGATACTTTCAGTGGACCGAAAGGCGGGAGAGGAAGTATTAGTGCGTTAATCTCATCTTTCTCATTAAAACTGATTCCAAAATCCTTTGTTAATCACTCAATTATCGGGAACTATAAGGGCGGAGATATGGACGAAGTAATGGACTATTTTGAAGAATCCTTACAGAATACTGAACCAAGTTTATTAAAGAAATCCAAAATAGAGATGAATGATTTTAACGTCCTAAATGACCTCCAATCTATTGACATCCCAACTCTTGTAATAGTAGGTGGTAGAAATACTGGTTATTTCAAAGGAATGACCAAAGAAACAGCCGATGGACTTCCAAATTCTAAACACCTAATCTTTGATGAAGGGAAAGATCCATGTAATATGGTTGTCCCTGAAAAGTTTAATAAAGAGGTTATCAAATTTTTGAAAGGCTAGTGTTCTGTTATTTTATTTTTTTCTTTCTTTAGTTGGGTCTAGTTTATCTGGAAAACGCTTCTAACGAAAGATTAAATAATGTTTTTGCTTTCTATTTTATGGGGGATTCTTGTGAGTGAGTGTCGTAGATTCGTGATTTCAGACCTTAGTCTTGATCAGGCTAATATTATGGAATATTGTTATAACCCAATGGAATCTAAAGACCAGAAGAATTCTTATTTAGTTTATGGTAAATGGAATAACTTGGTTAGCCATGATGATATTGTTTATTTTTTGGGGGGAATTGAAGATGAAGTTAATCCTCATAGTTGGTTGGAAAGATTGAATGGTGATATAAATTTAATTGAGAATAAAAATCGAGATTTTGATGGGATTAAGTTTCAAAGTTGCATTCGAATAAAAAAGGGTGATCACAAGTTCCTGTTGACTAATGATTTAGATCTTGTTCCTGATGATTGGGACAGTTGGATTATTCATGGATCTAAACCTGTTGAAGGTGACAGTTATTTTATAAATTCAGATAAAAAAATGATAGATGTTTCAATAAAAAAGATTGATTATGAACCTATTAATATTAGTTATTTATCAAATCTGCTGAATCAAATAGATAAAAAGAAGGTAAGAAATTTATCAAATCTTTCAGAAGCGAAACAGCCAGATTATTAGTTCATATGGATTATTTCAGGTTCCTTCTTTATTATGGATTTTCAATCTGGGATTTGTTCTGGAATTGAGAAAGTTTTTATTTTTTGATAACATATTTCAAATGAGATTTATGATTCTGTGCGATTACTGTGGAGAAGAGATAGAAGACATTCCATGCAAATGTGATTTGTGTGGCGGGATTTTCTGTTCAGATCATAGAATCCCTCCTAAACATGGTTGTGGGGAGATTGATTCTTGGGAGAGATCAATTAATAATGCTGATAAGCTTGATGTAAAAAAGAATTGGAGTTCTGGTAGCGATAAATCTACAGTGAAAAGTTATTCTGAAATAAAAAAAGAAAGTAAGAATAATGTTTCGAAGTATTTGACTGTTTCATTATTGATTTTGATCTTGATTACAGGTTTTGGTTTGGCTGTTGCAACTCAAATTGCTTCTAATGTTGGTGAAGTAAGAATTTTTAGTTCTAATGGTGGTGGAAACAGTGTTTCTTTAGGAGAAGAAAGCGTGGTCGTTAGTAATTTTTCACAAACTAGAATTGATCCTTTTAAGGATTTGAAATATTATTATTCTGTATCTGAGGGAGTTGTTAACGCAAATTTTGGAGATTCTTATCGTCATAATTTGGAAGGATTATATAATCTTTTGGATCGAATTGTTCTTCGAGAGTACGAGAAAGGGTCTGAGTTTACTTGTTCTGAATCTTCCGCTATCCTTGAATGGATATTAGAGGGTGCAGGATTTAATGCTAAAATCGCTACGAATCATGACCTTTCCAGGCCTATTGAGAATGAAAATAAGGTTCTACATAGTTGGGTGATCGTAAAGCTTGATGATGGAAGTGAGGTAGCCATTGAATCGACTTACCTTACTAAGGATGATTATTTGCCACCTGGCATCATTATGAAACCAAATGGTGAGTACAGGGAATATTCTACTGAATGGAATATGTACCAGGATTGGAAAGATAAATCTGGGGAAGATTTAGACTTTGAGAGATGGAAGGATTCTGCTAATTTTGATCCATATTCTTGGGATCCTAATTATTACTCGCCGGATGATGTTAAGGATAATCCGAAGTCATTTATTGATAGGGATAAATCAGATAATATTAGGGTTTACATATCTAGGGATAATTTTGATTGGTGGGATACATATCCTTATAATGCTACTGGTAGTGAGTTTTCTAATTGGGAATGATTGTGTTCTTTCTTTGTGCTTAAATAAAATTGTTTTATTATTGTTTTTTTGTTATTTTGTTTACTGGGTTGGTTGTCTGTAATGCGAGTGAAAAATACTGTCATTTTAGTTTTGGTAGTTGGTCTTGCTTTTTCTTTAAATGGGTGTTTAGGTGGTATTAGAGAGATAGAGCATGATGAGAATTATAGTAATTCTTATGAGTCCGGTAATATTTTCGTTAGATATTCGGATAATGTCAATAAAGGGATTGTCAAAGATCAGGCTGTATTCTTAGTAAACTTGGGAGTTGAAAACCACACCGAATTGAAGATTCATCAAAATCTTGATGATGTTTATAAAGTTAAAATCATTGATTATGAAAATACTATAGAGGGGATTGAAGATTTATCTGTCGGGTTTGAAGGCTTAGCATTGATGTTTAAGAACCAAGTTTACGAAGGAGAATCGATTGAGTTGTTTCTTTGTGATGAAGATGGGAATGTAGAGAAAGAGTTTAAGGTTTCATAAAATTAGTTTTCATTGTTCAGGTTTTAAATTCTGTTCTCTCCCTTTTGTGTGATTTTTATTTCTCCTGATTCTTTTATTTGGATTAAATTTTCTTCTTCTAGTTTTTTAAATGCTTTTTTATAGAGATTTTCTAACGTAATTGGGTCCAAATTGGTTTTCATGTTAAAAGAATTTTTTCGTCTAAGGGTTTCAATGGTTACTGGAATGTTTTTGTCTTCGAATTTTGTGTGAAGTACCTTTAGATCTTTTAATAGTTCTATTTTAAGTTCTTCTACTTTTTTGTCTTCTACTTGGTTTGTTTGTTTAGCCATCTGATCGGGTTGTTTATTTGCATGTTCTGAGAGATCTCTTATTAATCCAAAAATTAGTTTAGTCACTTTGTATAAGAATTTTCCTGTCCAAATTGTTTTTCTGATGAATTTTTTTATTTTTCTTAGTCTCTTCAAGGTTTAATCCTCCCTAAGTATTATTTAATTTTAATAGTTAAGATATATTTTTTCATACAATTATTCGTTTTGACTCTTTTATTTTCATTTTTTCTCAATTTTTTCCAAAATTTTATAATTTGATATATCCTAATAAATCAATTGGATGATATATTTGATTCTATTAATTCACTTATTATATTATTGTTTATTTGAATTTGTATTTTTAAAAATGGTGGGGAAAAAAGAATAGAGAAAAAGAGACAACCTTTAGGTGAGCACCTACACACTCATTATTGTAAGTTAATCTTTCACTTTATGGTCTTATGAAACAATGGTACATACTCATGAAAACAACTATAAGAATAACAAAAAATTTTCCACGTACATTATTTTAGAAGAATCAAACAACCAATAGATATATTGAAAATAACTAGATAAATCTATTCCACAAAATATTTGATAGACCATTTACTCCTATTTCGCTATAATAAATAGAAAAAGAGTCTCTGATAATTTTAACTGTTTAATCTTTATCTTCGAACCAATCTATTGCCTTCTCAAGCGAGTCCTTAAGATCCTTCATTCCTTCCAGATTATTTATAGTAAAACCTTTTTTAGTAAAACCTTGATAGTTTTCATCAGTTACATGTGTTCTAAGGTCTAAATATGGGTCTTTATCATCCATTGAAACTGCTCTAATTTCTATTGATTGGGTTGGATTTTTCTCTATAGATCCAAAAGTTTCTTTCTCTTCAAAATCAGACATCATTACACCTCTAAAATTATACTATTTATTAAATTTTAAAGTATTTTTCAGATCATAG
>CAYTEI010000033.1:0-7575 GCA_964436705.1 uncultured Thermococci archaeon | reverse complement strand
TTATACCTTAAAATTGCTCAGTTTTGGTACAAAGATTCTTTCCTGAGAACTAATTACTTAGGTTAACTCATTATCTTTTTAAAAAGTAATTATTAAAAAATTGTTTCGGATTTTTATCTTTAAGATCAGGGTTGTCTGAAATTCGTCTTTCATACATAGTTTTCTCTTTTATTAGGGATTCTTGGTGGCCTTTCTCCATCACCGCTAAATACTCAAAAGTTGGGGCATAATCTTCATAGTTTTCAGCTATGTATTCGTAGATAACAACAGCGTTATGTTCATTTTCAATAGCTCTTTCTAATCCATCTATAAGTGTATCAGAATCTTCAAGATCCTCGCTATGCTCGTGAGGCGGTAGTTTTCCTTCTTCAGGCATGAAATAATCTTGCTCTTCAAAAGTCTCATTATAAAGATCTATAAGAATTTCTTTGTGCATTTGCTCGTCTTCGATTAAACTTTCAAATCTTTTTTCTATAATTTTACCTTTACCAATCTCCTTAAATTGATTATAATACTGCTTTGATTCTTCTTCAGCCTCTATAGAGTAACTTATTAATTCTTTTAAATCGAGATCATTTAATTTCGTTTTTAGATCAGACATAATTTATTCTCCCTAATCTCAATAAGAGTATTATAAATTAAAGATTATGATAATTAAAGCTTCTGATTCAAAGAAATCGAATGATTGGATCAACCAATAGAAGGTTATTAAATATAGTGTACAATTTGGGTTAAAATACTGTCCGGTAAAATATAATTTTCCTTATTTGTTTAGTCTTCCTGCAATAAAAAATCATTAATTTAGGTGATAGATTTCGATTTTTTAAGGAAAGAAGATAAATTACTACAGATCCCTAGATCTACATGGAATCAAATTGACAATAATTAGTGATTTATCATATAGTGAATAATTTTTTGAAAGATTATTTTTTCCCTTTACAGGGTTTTAGATGTTTTTGTATTATTCTTTCTTATCTTATTTTCTAGTTTTTCTTTAGAAACACCGATCTTTTCCACTAACTCATTCGAAATAAGTATCTCCGCGTCAGTTCTTACGGCTAAGGCAATCCCATCACTAGGCCTTACATCGTAATGATATCTTTCATCATCTTCTTTTTCTTTTTTCATTCTTAATTCTCCAAGTATTGCACTACCACTGAGTCCTATAAGTATTACTTCATCAATTTTTATTCCTTGATCATCTAGAATTTTTAGCATTAGTGTATGTGTTAGAGGTCGACGAAAGTCTCTACCTATCCTACCTAACTCTATAGATTTACCTTGAGTGGAGGAAACCTTCATAGGAACAACTTTATCTCCGCCAGGATCAAGAATTACGGAGGCCTCCTGACCTCCTTCAAAAACATTTGATATTATACAACGACTTAAATTTTCACTCATTATCCTTCATTATCATTGTGTACTGAGGCCTTTTTTAAATTACTAAAATATGATTCCAATAAGATTATAAAAAAAATAAAATAATAGCTTATTTCAAAATTATTCATCCTTCGTCATATTCAAGAGCTATTTTTCTTTGAATCCTTTTCTTTCCATTTTTCCCCAAGACTTCTTTTTTCTTAGATAATCAATAATTCCTTTTAATCTCCACCATGAATGTAGTTGTCTGAACCCAAAATTCTCCAAAAAAGCCATTAAAACTAATTTTAATCGATCTATGGGTCTTTCATATCTTTTCAACGTATACTCTTCTAATAATAATGAGAAAAGAGATAATAATAAACTATAAACTATAGCTAATAACACAAATAAGAGTGCAAAACTCGTATCGATCCACCCAAAATAATAGGAAATCCCAAATACGAAATATCCAGTAATCTCAACCATAGGCCCTAGCATTTCGAAAAAGAGGAAGAAAGGTAGAGTAACAGTTCCTAATAACCCATATTTCGGATTAAAGAGCATATTTTTGTTATAAATTAGAGATTCAATTAAACCTCTCTGCCATCTATTCCTCTGCCGACCTAAAACCTTTCTAGACTCAGGAACTTCAGTCCAACAAACCGGATCAGGAATGAAACTTACTTCATAATCTTCTTTCTTCTGTTTCATAATTTTTTGTAAACGAATTACCAAATCCATGTCCTCACCAACTGTATCATTCCTATAACCACCAATATCAATTACTGCTTCTTTTTCGAACAATCCAAATGCTCCTGATACGATAGGGAGACAATTGATTTTGCTCCAGCCAGACCTACCGAAAAGAAACGCCCGGAGGTACTCCATAACTTGGATTGAAGGAAGTAGCTTTTTTGGGACTCTTGGGGTTTTGATTTCTCCATTAACAATTTCACAGTTATTAGCTACCCGGACTATTCCACCGATTCCAATAACTCTTTTATCACTCATGAGGTAAGGACGGACCAGTTTTTTTAAAGCCCCTTTCTCTATGAGGCTATCTGCATCTATTGCGATGAAGAGATCCGACCTAGAATAGTTTATACCTGCATTCAGAGCGTCTGCCTTACCGCCGTTTTCTTTATCTATAACTATTAATCTCTCATCTCTTAAAGATTTTTTTACTCCTCTTACTGGTTCTGTATCAATTTTTTTCTCTAAACTTCTGGTAATCGAAACTAAGTTAAATGATTTTTTCAAGGAACCTATTGTGTTATCTGTAGACCCATCATTGACCACTATAATTTCAAGGTTAGGATAATCTAAATTTCTCAGCGAATTAAGACTTTCCACAATGGTATTTTCTTCATTATAGGCAGGGACTAAAATGCTCACAGATGGAGAGAATTCACAAGCATTACCCTCACAAATATCAAAGTTAGGTAGCCGACGATGATAAATAACTTCCATAGAAGCTAATATAAGCAGAATAAGATAACCAGTATTCAATAAAAAGAAATAAAATACAACGAATATACTAAATACTATTACAAACCCCAATAAATAACTCATGAATCCTCCACCTCGTAGAAAAAAGATCTCAGCATCGCTTCATCTGTACTCTTCGGATGAGATTCTCGAAAGTCCTCTATTATCTCTCTTCCCAGCTCTCCAAACCGACTCATTGAGGTGAAAGCCCTTACCCTGACAACATATTCAGGATCATCTGCTAACTGTCGAAGAAGATATAACGAATTTTGATCTTTTATCCTACCCAGTGATCTGGCAATCTCAGCCCTGACCATTTTATTGTCATCATCAATTCCTTCAGAAATTTTTGGAATCGTCAAAGGAGTCCCAACTCTACCAAGAGATTTTATAGCTTCAATTTTTACCTCTTCCTCTGGATCCTTTAATAGTTCTTCTAAAAGATCTAAGGCTTCGTAATTCTTATATTTACCTAGAAGTATTGCTGCTGCCTTTCTGTACCGAACGCTTTTAGAGGTAACTAATTCTTTTAGGTTTTGAACTGGAAAGTCAGAGGGGAATAATTTCAGTATCAAATATTGGTCAAGTTGTTTTTTATTTTCTTTGAAAACCTGGGAAACCTTATCGTGTAGTAAGGGACTGTTTAATGTTCCTAAAAAATCGATAGCGGCTAATCTTACTTCAAATCTATTATGATGGATTAATTTATATATTTCATCTTCCATGCGTCTGAATTCCAGATCTTTAAGCCTTTTAATGGCTTCGGATTGTTTCCACCATTTTCCACTTTTAATTAGTTTTTTTTCATTATCTAAAAACCCATAATGAATATAAATTTTTTTTAAAAGGTCTAAATTAATATTCTTGTTATCAATTTCTTTAATAATAATATTTCTAAAAATTTTTTTGTTTTTTTGAATATTAAGGTCCTCTATATCTTTTTCTCCTTTCGAAACTTTTTTAATATCTTTTTCCCATTCATGTTGTAATTTTTTGTTCTGCTTTTTGTCCCTTGTATGTTTCCAGGCGGCCATAACATATACGATGATTAATAAAGCTAACAGAATATCTATAAAAATTAATATATTCCTGACTATAGGTCTTAAAATTTGATTAAATACATCAAAAACAATTAAAATTCTATATAATATATTCATCCTCTTATGTCCTTATTTTTCACTTTAATTGATTTTAATCCTTTTGAATATGAAAAATAAGATTAGAATCTATCTTCAGTTACTGAAAGATAGGCTTCTTCTCCGCCGATCTCCTTTACTGAATCTCTTTCACTTTTCAAAGCCTCGTAATGTCCTCGTTCCATATAAGCTACATAAGAAATTAATCTTTGCAAAGATTTATCTTCGAAAGAGTTCGCCATCTTTTGATAGTACTGATATGATTTCTTTTCAAGGATTATTCCTTTTTCAAGTAAGTCCAATAGCGAAGTTTCATCATCTATATCAATACCGTAGCTAAAGGATGGTTTGTCCGAGATCTGGACGTCAGAATCAGGGAAAAAGTCCTGGAAAATTCCTCTCAAGGTGTCTTCATGTCTACTCTCTTGTTCAGCGAATAAATTTATTTTTTCAACAAATACTTTCGGAACTTTTGGTACAAGTTCTTTATACATTCCTCTTTCTTCTGCTTCTCCCTTAATTGCGATCTCTATGAGTTCTTTCGTACTCCAATCTTTTTCTCCTAATATTTCTTTAAAGGAAACTTCTTCAATTTCTTTGGTCATTCAAACACCTATTTTATGCCTATATTTATATTACATATGAAATTACTAAAATATAATTTTTTCTTGTTTTGTTTAATGTTTTTTACTTTAATATAATTTTTCCTGTTATACCCCTGAAGTGAGCAGAGCCTATAGTGAGGATAGATTCAATTCAATTTATAAATAATAAAGGTCTCAGAAATCTTTGTTTTTTTTTTTCTTTTAGTTAATAATATTTGAGTTATGAAATATAAAAAAAAGATAAATAGTGAGATCTTTGTCGGTTTAGGTCAATCTCTTAGTTCTTTCCATTTTGTTACGCGTATACTTACCCCGATAAAGACAATGGCAAGTACACCGAGAACGGCAAATGCTGTTATACTGTTTTCTGGGTTATTATATATCATTAGTTCTCTTAATCCATTGTGGAAGTAGTAAAGCGGTAACAGTTTGGCTATTGTTTGAAGATAACCTGGCATAATCTCCAATGAGAAGAAAGCTCCTGACAAAAACATCATTGGAAAAGCTATAGCATTACCAAGACCGGAAGCGGCTTCAACATCTCTGATGATACCTCCTAAAGTTATTCCAATAGCACAAAAAGCAACTGATCCAATGAAAATAAGCAGCAATGCTAGAGGACCTGGAAGAGCATTTACCCCGAAAATGAATCGACTTAGCATTATCATTATTCCAGTTAGGAGAAAAGCTTGTAGGCCTTGTTGAAGAATATTACCGAGTATCCAATCTCTTTTTAGCATTGGAGTTGCAGCCATACGTTTTAGAACCCCTGATCTTTTATGTTCCGATACACTTGATGTAACTCCGATTATTCCGTTTGTCATGATGAAGGCAGCTAATATAGCCGGAAGATAATACTCTTCAGCTGAAGCACTTTGCCTCGACACTGAACTCATTTCTAGATTAATGCTTTCACCATTCGCTCCTAATAGTTCATTATTGAATGCTGATTTTACGTTACTGATGATACCTCTGATGATTGAATTACTTTGATCTCCTTCTCCAGCCAGGAAAACAATATTGGCAGATTCATTCGAACCAAATTTATTTCCAGCTTCTTCTAATTGTTCCTGACCGCGTGCTATTGAAGAGTCTTCAGATTCATTCATACTTTCACCGGATTGGCTCTGCATCCTTTGTATTGTATCTTGCATGATAGTTAACCTTATATTGATGCTTTTTTGGATGGACTGATTATGAAAACCTTCAGGGATAATTAGAGCTCTTCTACTGCCTGTATATGATTGATCTTGATTCATCCAGTTGGTAACATTTGTTTCTGGGCTTAATTTTTTCATTTTTAGTGTTTGGGTGGAATTTAGTGCGTCTATAAATTCTTCTGATAGCTGTGTTTGGGTTCCAGTTTCATTTAGGTCGTTGTTTTGAACATGTAGAGAGTATTCTGGAGATCCTCCTCCTCCGAAAACTGCGCTGAAAATTAATAATAACATAACAGGAAATAAAATGGCAAAGAATACTCCTTGTTTACTCCTAAGCCAGTCCTTTGTTAGGGCGACAAAGATTTTATAGATTCTTTTCATTTTAATTCACCTGCTTCACTAATTTTCTGTCCAGCTAGCTCTAAGAAGACATCTTCCATTGTTGGTTCTACTAATTTCATCTCAAAATCTAACTTTAACTTATGTAGCTCCAAAATGGTTTCTCTGGCATCTTCCTTATTAGGAAATAATCCGATAAGTTCATTTTCTTCCTTAAAAACGTCATCACTATGTTCTTGAAGCAATGACTTGACTTCTTGATTGTGAGTTCCGGCTACGATCTTCATCTTTCCTCCATACTTAGTTATTAAATTATCAATTGTATCTAGGGCCTTAATTTGACCATCTAGTAGTACTGCTGCTCGGTCACTTAATTCTTGGATTTCTTCCATGTAATGTGATGTTAAAAATACAGTCTTCCCAAGTTCTTTTAGATTTTTTATTTGTTCCCAGGTTTCTCTTCTAGCATTTGGATCAAGGCCAGTGGTAGGTTCGTCTAAGAAAAGAATTTCTGGGTCACTTACTAGAGCCATAGCTATACCGGTTTTCCTTTTCATTCCACCAGATAGTTCTCTAAATTCTTTTTCTCTGAAATCAAGAATACCCATACTCTCCATTACCTTTTCAATTTCTAGTCCACCGCCATAAATATCCTTGATTAGTTCTACATTTTCCTCCACTGAGAGTTTATCAAAAGTATTGAATTCTTGCGGCATCACACCTATCCGCTGTTTTATCTTATTTTCGTCCTCAGAAACGTCATATCCGAGGACTTCCACAGAACCACTTGTAGATTCTTTTAGGCACTCTATTATCTCTACTGTAGTTGTTTTTCCTGCACCATTAGGACCTACCAAAGAAAAAATTTCATCCTTCTTTACATTGAAAGATACATCGCTAATGGCTGTAAAATCTCCATATTTTTTAGTTAAATTTTTAACAGTAATCACGGAATCTGACATAAAAGAAAAATTATTACTAACAATATAAATCTTATGATCGTTACTAGTTAAGACTTTTAATAAATTCATATTAGCTTTTTTTATATCTTTTAGTTGGTTTTAAAGCTTTTAAATTTTTTTAAGAATTTTTTTCAATTTATTTGTTAATCGGGGTATAATTTATATTTTTAAGTTCTCTAATTCACGGATAATGTATATTCTCTAGATCTTAGGTGGGTAATTGAAATTTTTATTTGTTTTGTTACCTTTTTTATCATTAACTTTTTTTGGTTGATAATGCTTTTTTTCTGGTTTTAGATATATTTTATCTTTTATTGATATTCTCTAGTTGTTAGAATACTCTATCGAAATATTTAAGGGTTTTTCTGTAGATATAAAGTTCGATGCTTTGTTATGAGTAATATTTAATTTTTCTATTGTCTCGATTGGAATTGAAGATTTTATCTTATTAATTTCTTCTTTTAGATCTTCTTCGGTTACGTAATCATTTTTTGTTAAGTGTAGCGCTATAGAAATTCCTGAA
>CAYTEI010000032.1:4734-14831 GCA_964436705.1 uncultured Thermococci archaeon | reverse complement strand
AACAAATACGGTAATAAAACTAAACCAGTTGATATCTTTGCGTAATTTGCTCTAGTTAATACTTCAGTTACGCCTAAAGTGAAAGTAATTGCTGAATCCTTTAACAAAATAGCATATTCATTAGACCAACCTGCCAAAGAAACCCTTAAAGCCTGAGGATAAATAATATTCCAAATCGCTGATTTTTTAGACATCCCCTGAGATCTAGCAGCTAACATTTGTTCTCCACCGACTGATTGAATCGCCCCTCGGAAAATCTGACTTTGATATGATCCACTTCTCAACCCTAAAATTATTATACTCGATTCAAGAGGGCCTAAGTTAAAAAACTGATCAAAAACTCCATAGTATAATAAAAATAATTGGACAATCAATGGTACTCCTCTAAAAATCCATACATATACTGAAAGCAATTTATCCAGCCATTTACTTCCATAAAATCTCCCTGTAGCAACTGGCAAACCAATAACGAAACCCAATCCTACTCCACCTAGAACGAGAGCTAAAGTATACTTTAAACCTCCCAATATATAAGGCATAAAATTTAAGACGGATTGAATATCAGACCCAAATCCTAACATTTATTTCACATCTTTTATTCGAACTAAATTAAGATACTTAAACGACATTAATCTGAAATTTTTTTAGGTTAAATATTTTATCAATCCCATAATATATATTATTTATACAGAACATAAATGAAAAGAAAGAATAGAAAAATAAACTGGAATAAACACTTTATTAGCTTTTACGCTATCCAAGATCCATATTATACTTCTTTCTTAGATTACGCCATTTCTGAGTGCCCATGATGTTTTGTAAACCATCGTTTAGTGCGTTTAGTATTGCATCATCTCCTTGTCTTGTTGCATATCCGTAGTAATAAGTTGGTCCTACTGAAGTTTGGACCGGTCCAGGCACTATCTGATACGAATGCAACTGCTCTACCTTGGTTAACAGCTTCTGCAGCTTCTGCATAAGAACCTAGAGCTAGTTTCTCTATATTCCAATCTCTTTTGTTGATTAAATTGTCAGCCCATTTATCAGAGGTTGCTCCTCTTTGACATGCAACAGTTTGTGTTTCTCCTCCTCTAAGATCTTCTACAGTTAAATCTGAGTCACTAGGAATTACTATTTCATGTATATATGAATCATATGGTATTGTAAATCTTGCTTTTCTAGCTCTTTCTGGGTTAATAGTCATTCCAGAAGCAATGAAATCAATTTCACCTTCATTCAGGGCAGTTATTATTCCGTCCCAAGCTACTGGTTTGTGAGTTACGTTAAATCCTTGTTCTTGGGCTATCAATTCAACCACTTCAACATCGAATCCTTCTGCATTTCCCTCCTCATTCATTTTTGTATAAGGAGGAAACGCTGCGTCCATACCATGCACTAATTCATTAGGCAACTCAGTCATAACAGTTCTGGTTGTTTCTTCTTCACCATTTCCTCCGTTTCCACCGGTACAACCAGCGGCAGATACTGCTCCCACCATAAGGGCCATCACTAAAAAAATTGTTATTTTTTTCTTCATTTAATCTCCCCTGCTATACAAAAATTTGTATGTTAAACGATCTATACCAACCCTTAAAATTCTTTTGGCCCTGTACGTCTTGCTATAGAAAATTATACAAATAAGATTATTGAAAATAGTATCTTTACCGAAAAACCTTCCAGAATACTCAACAAAACACAAGCATCTAACTAATATAAAGATCCTAGAATTTTCAAAAAGAGATTATCCTTCTAATGCAAATATCCAAATTATTAAATAATATATTAATTAAATAAATTTTCCTAAATTATTTAACCCCTTTTATAACATAATTTCAGCTTTTTTTATTCATATAACCCCAGTTTGATTATTAGGAGGCATAAAGGTTATAATAATGTTTAAATATTTTTTTTGAATTAATCTATTATTACTAAAAAATCATATTCCTGAGAATTTATATTGTCTAAATTAATTCAACCCTAAAAAACCTAATATATATTGTTTTATCTTTAATTTTAAGTTTCTTTAATATTCTTGTCACTAAAATAAAAAATTAAAAAACAATTATTTTATGGAGTTAAAATCAGATAGTTATTTTGAATTCCCAAGTGATAATACTTCCTATTACTTTAGATCTTCTCTCTTGAACATAAAGTATCCGATTACTACTGGTATAGTTCCCCATGCAAATATTATACCTACTAAGAACCATTTTGAAACGAATACTGAGCCCATATATCCCGGATTCAGTTGAAAGATATAACTTCCCAATTTATCATATGCTATCGTTGGACTTATTATAGATATTATTGCTTTTACTGTTCGAAATCTCGTTCCAGGAGATATCATAGATATTAAAGAAGGAATTTCCCTCCATATTATTGTTAAAAGTATAAATGATGAAGTTGAAAAAATTATTGATTTTTTCCTTGTTTTTGTTGACATTGATATCCCTATTCCGATCCCAACGTAGGCGAAACCTAGATAAGATGATAATAAAGCGATTAAGATTAGTTGATTTATAGTAGATGCCCCATATATAACTAATGTTATTATAATGGATGTTAAGAACCCTATTAGCACTCCAATAATTACTGTTATGTTTCGACTGATTAGTTTTCCTAATACCACTTCTCCTCGTGTATTTCCTACCCCAAGTAACATTTTTATACTCTTAGATTCTTTTTCTCCTGTTATAGACAGGTATGAAGCTACTAATGCAGTGATAGGTACTAACATTTTGGCAAATTCAAAAGCGGCATGATACCCTATTTTTTCCGGATTCTCCACAAGAACAGGAGCATTCAAAATTAATTTAGGCAAATAAACAGAAAACATCGTTACAATACCAAAAATTGCTATGATAACCCATAGTTTTTTGGATCTAATAACATCTGAGAAATCCTTTCCAGCAATAGTACTCCAGCTCATATGCCCTCACCCTCAGTATAGATACTGAAAAGTTCCTCCAAAGAAGATTCCCTAGAAATTACATTTTTAATCACAACTCCTTTTCCTTGCACCTTATTTATAGCAGTAATCTTAGCAGAATCATCCTTACAAGTAATTTTAACTTTATTATCTTCAAAAAGAACTTCACTAACTCCAGCAACTTCCAATATATCCTCAACTTCGATCTTGCCATCAACCTCAAGTTCCAATATAGATCCTGTACCGATAGATTCTCTAAGTCCTTCGATAGTATCAACTGCAATAAGTTCTCCATTCTTCAGAATACCGACCCTATCACAAACGGCTTCCACTTGACCAAGAATGTGGCTTGAAAAGAAAACCGTCACACCTTTATTAGCTTCTTCTCTTGCAATTTCCCTCATCATTCGAATTCCATTAGGATCTAGGCCGGTTGAAGGTTCATCAAGAATGAGAACATCAGGTTCACCAACTAGAGCCATGCCCAGAGCAAGTCTTTGTCTCATGCCTCTAGAATATCCTCCTACTTTTCTTTCACCCTCTTCAATGGTAAGACCAATGCTTTCAATTATCTCTTTAGGATCATCATTACTTGATTGGGATTTTACTGCAAATTCAATATGTTCTAAACCTGATAAGCGGTTATACAATCCGTATTCTTCGGGTAATATACCAACCTTTTCCCGGATTTTCTTTGTATTGTCTTGAGTATCATATCCTAGAACGTTCGCATTCCCTGATGTAGGATGTATAAAGTCCATTAAAATATTGATAGTTGTTGTTTTACCTGCTCCGTTCGGACCTAAAAATCCAAATATCTCACCATCTTTTACTCTAAGATTTAGATCATTTAATCCGTAAAGATTCTTTTGAAATTTCTTAGTTAAATTTTGAGTTTCAATAGCAGACATTATATTCCCTTCTAAATAAATGAAAATATATTCCCTTGCAGTTATCCCCAGAAAACCCTTATTTTCAATCTCCAATAATTAATCTCAAATTTTTATAAACATTATAGATAGCCTACAATTATCTACTTTTTTAAATGGTTTGAAATGATTATATACCTTTTATAGCAGAGTTTTAAATTTTTTATCATTTAATATGGCAAGGAGTTTTAGTTTCACTTTTCTAGATCCATTATATATTTCTGGTTTTACGTATTACTAGTTGGTATAAATCCTTAGTTTTTTAGAAAAATCAATATCTAAACAGCTCAAAGTAATTTTTAACCCAAAAGGCCATTTTATCTAATCATTAGTTCGTATCTATTCATTAAAAATTCCACTGTCCTTCAAGTAACTAAGAACATATTCATGAAAATCTATATCCTCACTTCCAGAAACAAATTGATAATCATCATGCTGGTCATCCAAAACGATTTGAGAATCATCCACTTGTCTAACCCTATAAACAATATTTACAGTATGAGTACTAGTGTTACTAAATCTTCCATCATCCCAGAAATGATTATAAACTCCTAAAAGATCTTTTATCTCCACTTCTATACCTAGCTCCCTTGATGCAATTCGATGAACTGCTTCTTCAAATGTTTCTCCTTTATTTAATCTCCCTCCTGGCCAAAACCATTCATCCTTTGCTGGTTTATTATTTCTTCTTGCAACTAAAGCCTTATTATTCTTCTCTAAAAATAGTTCCACACTGACCTGAGGCATATAACTCAAAAATTCACTGAATAACTCATCTGGAACATACCCATCTTCTCCCAAAGTATCACCAATTCAAAGTAAGGATCCGTTCATACTAAGGTCTTTCTTTTTCTCCTTGTTGTTCATTAGGTGTTTATACCAATCTAAAGTTATCGTTTTTTTAGATTTCTCTATTTCCCCAGATTCGAGTTTATCATGAATTCTTTTTGCAGATTCTTGAATATTATTACCGGTTTCGTATCCCAGAGTTGTATTTATTTTTGTGAAATCTACTTTGTAGGATCGGTTATCGGGTTCTCCAAACCATTCTTTGTCGATCTCAAAATCGAATGTATCAATTAGAATATTTGATACTTCTTTAATTTTATAATTTTGATTCTTACTTCCTATATTAAAGATTTCATTGTTTACTCTTGATTTTGAAGATTTTAAAACCTTTTTAAATGCTTTAGATACGTCTTTTACGTGAACAAATGGTCTCCAGTGATCACCATCCCTTCTAACACCGATTTTTTTATTCTCATATATCTCGTGTACCATTGCATTTATCGCTGTATCAAACCTCATTCGCGGAGAAATTCCATATACCGTCCCAAGTCTTAAAGGTGTTACACATAAATCATTATTTTGAAATCGTAAAACTTCCTTTTCCAATTCTCTATGTGCTTCTGCATAAGTAGACAAAGGATTAATACTTGATTCCTCATTCATTATTCCTTTTTCATCACCATAAACACTGCAAGATGAAGCTGGAACATATCTTTCGACATCTTTCTTCTCTGAGAGCTTTGCCATTCTTAACCTTCCAAGATAGTTAATATCCCATGTCTTATCGGGATCCAGCTCACCAACGGGATCATTAGAAAGAGCTGCTAAATCAACTACAGCATCAACATCATCTAAAATGGAAGGATTACAATAACGAACATCTCCCCTCACTACCTCAAGATCAGGATTATGTATATCATTAATTGTTTCTTCCCCAAAGAAAAGCCGATCTAATATCTTAACTTGATATCCGGTTGATAATAATTCTCTGGTAAGAACGGATCCGATGTATCCTGCTCCACCTGTGATGAGAACTTTCATTTTTTCCCTCTTTTCTGATTCTTATTTAAGTATTCGTAAGTGTTAATAATACCTTTCCCCATCAATATGTGGAGATTAAATGAGTAATAAGACAAGTGGTAAGGATCTCGGTTTTTTAAAAAATAAGATCTTATATGTAAGAAAAAATTTAAAATCTCAAAGAATTAAGAACTCAAAGATCTATTTGATTATCCTAATCGGAGTTTTAATTACTTTTTTGGATAATATTTCATCTTATATAATACTTTCTCTTGGTGGAGTTGAGTATAACCCGATCTCAGTTTATTTAATGAATCAGGTTGGCTTGGTTCAATCTATGATTCTTAATATTCCTCTTACCTTATTAGCATTATTTGGGTTGGGTAGATTATCCTCTGAACTTTTACATGAAAGAATTTCTTTTTATCCATTGTTGGTTTTTTGTTTAATTAGAGGATTTTTAGTTATGAATAATATAAAAGAACTTATTATTTTTCTCTTAAATTAGATCAGCTGCTGTTATCATCCCCCATTCCTCGTTTTCATATTTTATGAGCACTGCATTGTATTTATTCTTTAGTAGTTCTATTATCACTTTCTTTGAGGTATTTTCCGGTAGTAGAGGGAAAGATTTTCTCATTATATTTTTTACCAGTTGATCTTCGTTCTCTCCAACTATATCTTTACTTAGGATCATTCCTATGTATTCATTATCCTTTTTTACTGGTATTTGGGAATAGTCTTTTTCTAGCATTATTTGAGCCGCTTTTTTTACCTTATCATCTGGTTTTATATTTGTTATTTTGGGATTTGCTATTTGGCCTGCGGTTTCTTTATCTATATTTTTCTCTAGAACGTTGTATATTTTTCTTATAGATTTGTAATTGGGTATGTTCTCTTTTCTTTCTAGTTTTGCTATGAGAGACTGTGATACTCCTGATTTTTTTGCTAATTGTTTTTGAGTCCATCCATGTTCTTTTCTTTCCGATTTAATTCTTTTTACTAGGGTTTCGAAGTCTGGTAGCACGATATCACCTGAATTCGTATTCGAATTATATTCTCAATTAATTTATTAAAATAGTAATATAAGTTTTACTATACCCGGAGATAAAAAGATGAAAAAGAGCGAAAAAAGAGTATTAACAACCCATGTCGGTAGCCTACCAAGATCAGAAAAACTAGTAAAATTACTAAACAAGAAAGACTCAGGAGAAAACATAAATCAAACAAAATTTGAAAAAACAGCAGAAAAAGCAACAAGAAACGCATTAAAAAGACAAAATAAAGCCGGAATTGACATTGGAAACAACGGAGAACAGCCAAGAGTAGGATTTGATACTTACGTATATAATAGAATGAACGGGTTTGACGGAACTAAGAAAAGAAAACAAATACAAGACATAGAAGAATACCCAGAATATGCAGAAAATGCCTTTCCAGAAATAGGAGTTAGAGTCATTGAAACTCCAAAAGCTTCCAGACCTGTAGAATACAGCGATCTATCATACGCTGAAAAAGAACTAAACGATTTTCATAGATTAATTAATGAAGAGGAAGTAAATTTTGAGGAAAAATTTTTCACAGCAGCTTCCCCGGGAGCAATCTCAGGAATACTCCTAAACGATTATTATGATGACCACAAAGAGTACGTGTATGCTCTAGCCAATGAAATGAAAAAGGAGTACGAAAAAATAGCAAATTCCGATCCTAATACCGTTTTACAGCTTGATGGTCCTGATCTAGCAATGGAAAGACACTGGATGTTTAAAGATAAAAGCACAGAAGAATTTAAAGAAGTAGTAAGGCTTCATATAGATGCTATTAATAAAGCTACTAATAACATACCTAGCGAAAAACTAAGATTACACGTTTGCTGGGGAAACTATGAAGGTCCACATCACAGAGACATTCCTTTAGAAGAAATAATTCCTATAATATATGAAGCAGATGTCGATGGCCTTTCTATAGAACTTGCTAACCCTCGACATTCACATGAATATGAGGTTTTCAATGAATATCCTCTACCCGATAATAAAGTGCTAATTCCCGGGGTTATTGATGTAAAAACAAATATAATCGAACATCCTAAAGTTATATCAAATCGAATTGAGAGGGTGGCAGAGACAGTTGGTGATCCTACTAAAATTATTGCAAGTACAGATTGTGGTTTCGGAACTTTCGCCGGATGGAGAATTGTCAGCAGAGAAATAGCTTGGTCTAAACTAGAATCATTATCTAAAGGAGCTGAATTAGCTTCCAAAAAATTATTTTAGTTTTTTAATTTTTTTATTATTTTTAAAATTTTAAGAGCGGTTTTTAGATAGAAATTGTTGAGTTTGAAAAATTGATCTTATTCTGTTCTAGAGCTCGATTTAATCCTTAATTTTTTTGTATAGTCGAAAAGAGAATCCTTAAACCAATCGATCCAGTTCTTATCTAAATAGTTTCCGAAAAATATTAGAAGAAATATTTTTTAGATTCAATGATATTATGTCCAAGACATCAATCCAGTCCGAGGCCAGAACCGAATTTATTGATATAACAGAAGATATAAATAAAAAAATCAGTATCAAAAATGGAATTGCTTCGATTTTTTCAAAACATACCACTTCTGGTCTAACGGTTAATGAAAACGAAGAAGGACTTATTAAGGATATGAAGAAAAAAATCAAGGAATTAGTTCGGAATGAAAGCTGGAAACATGATAAAATTGATAACAATGCTGATTCACATCTAAGAGGTATGTTGCTTGATTCTAGTCTCTGTATTCCTGTAAAGAATTCTGAGTTAGATCTTGGCACTTGGCAATCAGTCTTTTTCGTTGAATTAGACGGTCCAAGAACAAGGGAAATAAAAATTAAAACCGTTAAGGAATAACTACTTGATCAAAAATCTTATCGTAAGCATTATTAGAGATATAGTAATTATTATTGGTGAAGTTAATCCCTTTCTTGAGTAGATTATATATTCTTTTAATTTCTTCCTCAAATTTTAGAAACCGAAATGAGTATTAAATGTCACCATTTAGAATTTTATATTGGTGAAACTTTGAATATCCAAGAAAAAAGGGATAAGGTAATCAAAGAGGATCTATGTGATCATTGCTTAGGTCGGCAATTTGCCGAAATAGGGCACGGATTAGAGAATTATGAGAGAGGAGTAATTTTAAGGGATTATGAGGATATAAAGGAAGAAGATTTTTCTAAAGAAAATGTTCCAGATGATGCCTCTATTGGTGGTAGTTGTTCTCTTTGTAATGGTGTATTTAACGATATCGAACTATATAAAGATAATATTATTGATAAATTGAATCCTTACGAAATTAATACTATATTGATTGGTACAAAACCATCTAATGATATTAAGAAGAAAGAGAAGAATTTTTGGGATAATTATGGGAGTAGTTACGCTGAACCTATTAAGAGAGAATTAAATCGGTTATTGGGTAAAAAAGTTCAAGCAGAAATAGATTTAAGAGCTGATTTCGGGAGACCTGATATAAATGCTGTTTTGAACTTGGATAAAGGAGTAGTAGAGCTTCAAGTTAACTCTTTGCTTATTTATGGACAGTATAATAAGTATTCTAGGGAGATTCCTCAGACAGAGTGGCCATGTTATGAATGTGGTGGTTCTGGTTGTGAGGAGTGTAATGGTACTGGTAAAACCTATCAGGAATCTGTTCAGGAAGTTATTCAAGAATCTTTTGTTGATGTTTCAGAAGCTGATGATGCTAAGTTTCATGGAGCAGGTAGAGAGGATATTGATGCTAAATGTTTTGGTAAAAGAGAATTTGTTTTAGAGCTTTTAAGCCCGAAAAAAAGGAATTTTGAAATAAAAAAGATACAAAATCGGGTTAATAAAATTCAAGACAAAGTTGAAGTTTTCAAAATGCAAAAAACCAGTAAAGATAAGATTAAAGACCTTAAAACTAAAAGAGCTCAAAAAACCTATAGAGCACTTGTAGATATTTCAGAAGAAGTCAAGCAAGAGGATCTCAAAAAACTCAATGATCTCGTAGGCCTCATAAAGCAAAGAACACCTAGTAGAGTAGACCATAGAAGATCTAACAAGGTAAGAGAAAGAAAAGTATTTAGAATCGATTACGATAAAGTCTGCAAAAAAAAGTTAGAACTAGTAATAAAGGCAGAAGCCGGAACTTATATAAAAGAATTCATCTCCAGCGATGAAGGAAGAACAAAACCTAGTATAGCAGAGATTCTTAACTCTAAGGCAAAATGTAAAAAATTAGACGTACTAAATATTGATAAATAGTATTAACTTCAATAAAAGAAATATAATTAAAATATAAGATTTTTTAGAATTAATATAGACCTAAAGGAACATAAGACACTAAATTCTCTATCGTAGATAACCAATACCCTAAAATATTGTCTACAAATATACCCATCATGCTTGGTTCTAAGGCATTT
>CAYTEI010000032.1:0-4669 GCA_964436705.1 uncultured Thermococci archaeon | reverse complement strand
AAGTAACAACGCCAATAAACCAATGAATATAAGCGACCATTTCATTACTATCACTCTTCACAATGGAAAGAACCAGCCCATAATAAAGTTTTCGGTAAAGACGATCGAATTTTTTAAATAGAATATTCATAAAATTAGGTATAGTGTTACTGGAATGACAGAAAACAAGTCGGAACTGAACATGAAAACTAAGGGATCTGGATTTGATGATATGAAAGTGGTTTCTCTTATATCCGGAGGTATAGATTCACCTGCTGCTACTCATCTATTCATGGAAAAAGATATCGAGATTTTAGGAGTTTATTTTGATAATAAACCTTTTTTAAATGAGCGAAAAAAGGAAAAGGCCTTAAATTCTATTGAAAAGATTTCAAATCTTCATGACGTGTCTCTTAAGACATATGTGGTTCCTCATGGAGATATAATTACGAAATTCTTAGAGAACTCTCGAGAAAAAGATCGAAAATATTCTTGTCTTTTTTGCCGTAGAATGATGTTTAGGGTTGCTGAACTTATAGTGAAGAATGAAGGTGCTGATGCTATTGTTACCGGTGAGTCTTTAGGTCAAGTAGCTAGTCAAACTTTAAATAATATAGGTGTGGCTTCTTCCGCTATAAATATCCCTGTCTTAAGACCCTTGATAGGTTTTGATAAGAATGAGATTATTGAGAAGGTAGCTAAGGATATTGGAACTTTTAATATCACTTCTGGAGGTTCTTGTTGTATTGCAGTACCTAAAAAGCCTGAAGTTGCGGGTAAAGAAGATAATGTTGTTGAAGCGGAGAAAAGTTTAGGAATTAATCTTGAAGCATTAAGTGAGAAAGCTCTTAAACATTCTGAAATACTTAAGATATGAATATGGACTCTGAGCTTTATTGAAGATTTTTTGCTTGGTATTTAAAATTTTATCAACTAAACTATTGACGAGCTTTCTCGAGAATCAGATAATTTAAAAGTGAAAATTCATTAATATGACAGGGTACATTATGGTTGACGAAAAAGATTACAAAATACTGGAAGAACTGAAAAAAAATTCTAGACAAACAACCACAGAACTTAGTGATAAACTTGAAATACCTAGAACGACTATTCATTACCGAATCAATAAAATGAAGGAAGAAGAACTGATTAAAAGGTTTACAGTTGTTCCAGACTATTCTAAACTAGATAAAGGCACAACAGCCTATATATTAATTTCCTTCGATCCCAAAGAAGGAAAAACTCAAAGAGAAACTGCAGAGGAAATATCTGAAATGGAAAGAGTCCACGAATTACATATAATATCTGGAGAATGGGATATAATCGTCAAAGTTAGGGGAAAAACCGCAGAAGAAATTGGGGACATAGTAGTAGATCAATTAAGAGAAATAGAAGGAGTAGGGCACTCAACTACCTGCGTCAGCTTTGAATCAGTTATGGAAGAGTTATGAAAGACTGTAAAATAGATAAAACATAATTCTAACCCAAACTTAGATTCCAAAAAAACTTAATATGTATGATAAATATCAAAATTAGGTGGGTAAATGTTCGGAAAATTAATTACTTGGATCTCGTCATCACTTGGTAAATTCAATGAAAGCGATTTTTCAGAGAATAGCGAGAAATTAGAAGAAATAATTGAGACAATACCATCCCCTGCAGTATCAGTTAATAAGAAGGGAGAAATAATAAAAGCTAATGAAGAATTTAAAGATTATTTTAATTTTGATGATATTCAAAACCAAGGTATCGATGAGGCTCTCGAAAGCTCAGTATCCAAACCGCTAGTCCTAGAATCAATGAAACGCGACGAAGAATTAAAAACGGATATAATTCCAAATGCTTGGAAAGATGAAACCAAAAAAGAAGTAAAATATTATCTAAGCCGATCAAAACCAATTAAAAACAATAACAACAACTTAATAGGTGGAATAGAAATAATACAAGATATCACAAACACAATGGGGATATTTAAACAACTACCTTCCTACTTTCTACTGACAGATGATGAAGGCAAGGTAATAATCTCCAGCCAAAAAACTCTAGATACATATGAAAGAGATCTCTATAATTCTGTTGGTATAGACCCTAAAGATTTCTATGATAATGATGATGTTGTTGCCCTTGATGTTATTGAATCTGGAGAACCTATATTAAATGAAGAAGTTGAGGCGAATACACCAAAAGGAAAATTCCCAATACAATCTTCCGTTATTCCATTAAAATCTGAAGGCAGGATAGAAGGATCGGTAGAGATTTATCACGATATTTCTGATATAAAAAGACGAGAAGAACAGTTAAATTCTATAATAGAGGAATCACCAATTTCTATCTACATTATCGATGAAAATAGAGAGATAACTAGATGGAATAAGGGCATGGAAGCTTACTTCGGTATACCTAAAGAAGAAGCTATTGGAAGAAAACCTTCCGAGATACTTCCTAAACCAGAATACGAGGAAATGAAAGACTCTAATGGAGATCTATTGATTGAAAAATCATTAAGAGAGGGAGAAAACTATTATAATATTGATGCCACAGCTACAACCGAAGATGGTAATTCTCTATACTATGTAACAAGTTCGGTGGTTCTGGAAGATGATCAAGGTGAGATATTTGGATCTGTTGAAGTTATAAAAGATATAAAAGATTTAAAAGAGAAGGAAAGAGAATTAAATGCTATTATTACACAATTACCTATTAATGTATTTATGATTGATAAAGATCATAGGATAACACGTTGGAACGAGGCAATGGCTGATTATACCAAAGTTGACCCGGAAGAAGCCATGGGAGAAAAGCCTATAGAAGTTCTTGCCGGAGCAGATTCTGAGGCATCAGGAGAGGGAACGCTCGCTGATAAGGCTCTCAACAGAGAGGAAAAGTTGATGAATGTTGAAGGAGAATCAATTGACTCAGAAGGAAACAAGAGATATGATATATCCAGTGCAATACCGTTAAAAAACGAAGATGGAGAATACTATGCAGCAATCGAAGTCGTAAACGATGTCACTAACATAAGAGAAATGGAGATGATGGCAAATGATCTTTCAGATAAATTAAAAAATCTATTCGAAGATATTGAAGACGGTGATCTTACTACCAGAGTAGAGTGGGAACATGAAAAGTGGAATCAGATCGTTGAGGGAATAAATAATCTAATAGAATCATATAGTAACACTATAAAAGACCTTGAACAAGTTGTAGACCAAGTTTCCTCGAGTTCCGAAGAACTAACTTCTAGTATGCATGAGGCTAAAAAAGCTTCAGATGAGATAAGTACTTCCATTCAATCAATTGCAGATAATGCTAACAAACAGGATCAAGAAGTTGATAAAATTTCAGGTGAGATGAGCAACCTTAGCGCAACGAGTGAGGAAATAGCTTCTAGTTCCGAGGATGTAACTGAACTCTCCGAAAAAACATTGGAAATGGCTGAAGAAGGTGGAAAAACAGTTGATGAAGTTGCAGATGAAACTAATGAGGTTGCAGAAAAAGCCGATGAAGCAAGAAGAGATCTAGAAAAATTACAGGAGCAATTAGAAGAAATAAATCAAATAGTGGATATGATATCAGATATCGCTAATCAAACCAATCTATTAGCTCTAAATGCCGCGATCGAAGCTGCTAGAGCAGGTGAACAAGGGAAAGGATTTGCGGTCGTAGCTGATGAAGTTAAAAATCTTGCTGGGGAATCAGGAGATGCCGCTGAAGAGATAAGAGATATGATAGAAGAAATACAAGAAACTATGGACAATACCGCTGACACTACTATAGAAGCAGTTAAAGGTATGCAGACAACGAACTCCTCTATGAACGAGGTCAAAGATAACTTTTCAGAAATACAGGGGTCTGTCAAGGAAGTTAATGAAGGAATAAAAGAGGTTTTGGATGCAAACAAACAACAGGCGCAAAGTGTAGAAGAAGTTGTTAAAGAAGTGGATGAAGTGTCCCAGATGGCTACCGATATATCAAGTAAAGCAGAAGACAGCGCAGCTGCATCAGAAGAACAGACTAGCTCTTTCTCCGAAATATCAGAAATGTCACAGAACCTTAATAGTCTTGCCGAAACCTTAAGAAAGCAGGTGAAAAATTATGAAACAGGAGAATGCAGAACTCATAGAAGATATTCAGAAAAAAGGTGGGAGGAGTCTAGAAGAGCTCTCTAAAGACGAAGAAACAGAGGGGGAAGAGGAGGATGTAGAGACTTTCCAAGTGGTGATAATCACATTAAATGGACAGAAATATGCTATGGATGTTTTTCAGACGGAAAGAATAGTTGAAATGCAGAGGATCACTCCTTTACCAAGGACTGAAGACTATATTAAAGGTATAACAGATTTAAGAGGGGAAATAACTACAGTTATCGATCTTAAGTCCAAATTAAGGGACGAAAAAATAGATGATGGTATGATAGTAACATTGGATACCGAAGATGAAAATATTGGAGTCTTAGTGGATAGAATAATCGGTATAGAAAGAATTAAGGAAACAAAAGTTCAAGATCGAGATGATTTTTCTGAGGAACGAAATGAAGTTGAACAATTTATCAAGGGAATAATTAAAAGAGATGAAGAAATCACTATTTGGATCGATCTTAACTCTTTAATAAACCAAATAGAAGAAGAAAACCGGAGATAATGTGATAAAATGACTGAAGTGTTAATAGTTGAAGATTCTAAGTTCATGA
>CAYTEI010000031.1:0-15344 GCA_964436705.1 uncultured Thermococci archaeon | reverse complement strand
GAGCCGAGCGCTCTGCCAGGCTGAGCTACGGACCCAGATATGTATTAATATGGCGCCGCCGACCGGATTTGAACCGGTGACCACCTGGTTAACAGCCAGGCGCTCTGCCTAGCTGAGCTACGACGGCACTTTTCAACTATCCTGTCCCAGAATGAGAAATTCAAAACCCCTATTTATTTCTTTTGGTTCGGTTTTGTAGGTACGAGTTCAATCCTTAGTTCTTGGGCGATAAATTCAAAGGGATCTTTCATTAATTTTATGTTGGGGCTTGATTTGGGTAAGATTATTCATGATACCATTTATGGTAGTATAGAGCTTGATGGTGTTTTACTTGAACTTATTGATACTCCTGAGGTTCAAAGGCTTAGATCTGTAAAACAACTTGGTCTTAGTTACTTAGTGTTTCCAGGTGCGAATCATTCAAGATTTGAGCATTCTCTTGGTACTTGTTTTATGGCTGGAAAGATCGGTAAGGAACTGGGATTGGATGAGGATCAGGTATTAGGGTTGAAAGTTGCAGGTTTGCTTCATGATATAGGGCATGGACCTTTTTCCCATTCTTTGGAAAGGTTATATGATGAATTTCTTGGGAAGGATCATATGGATATTTCTTCTGAGATAATTAATGGTGATGAGGTTTATAGGGATGATGTGGAGTATTCTGTAGATACTATTCCTGAGATCCTGCGTGGTCATGGTTTTGATCCTGGTAGAATCGCTGGTTTGGCTTCTGGGGGTAGAGATGATTTTATGGGTGAAGTTCTTCATGGAAATATGGATGCAGATCAGATAGATTACTTATTGAGAGATTCTCACTACACAGGAGTTGCTCATGGAATTATAGATTGGGAGAGAGTTACGAAGGTTCTTGAAAGGTATGAGGATGGGTTAGTGGTTCGGGAGAAGGGAGTTGAATCTATAGAAGGGATGTTAGTAGCTCGGAATCTTATGTATTCTTCTGTTTATTTTCATCATACAAGTACTATTGCAGAATCTATGCTACTTCGAGCTACCAGGAAATTAGTTAAGGCACGGGATCTTGAAGGTTTTTATAGGTTTGTAGATCGTGAGTTATTAGCGGAGTTAAGAAACGATCCTAGGTCTAGGAAACTGGTTAATCTTATTAAGTATAGAAGGGTCCTGAAGAGAGGTCCAGTTATTCATCTAGATGATCTTGATGATGATCTTAGGGCAGTGCTTACAAGTCTCTATAATGATTTTAGTTCTATTATTGAATTTGAGGAGTTACTAGCTGAGGAACTTGGTATTGATTCTGATCTGGTTGCTTTGAATTTTAGTACCAGGCAAGCTTTTCTTGAAGAAACTGGAGATGGGATTGGTATCAAAGTTAAGGTTGATAATGGTTTTAAGGATATTAGTAAATTTTCTTCTATGGTGGAGGCGCTTAAAGATAGGCAGACTCCTAGATGGATTCTTTTATGTGGATTGCCAAGTGAGAAAAGAAATAGTTTAGGTAAAGAGGAATTGATTGAGTTGTTAAAGGATTTTAGTTGAGTTCTTTATCTAGGGTTTCCTTGAATTTTTCAAGGGCTTTTTCTGTTTTTTCTTTTGGGAATCCTCCTTGCGCTATTCTTTTGTTTCCGCCTCCTCTGCCCTGTATTCCTTTAAGAGTTTTACTGATTAGGTCGTTGCTCTGGATTTTTTGGGTTGTTGATCCAATGAATATTCTTCCGGCAGTTACTAAACATATTATAGATACTTCGTGATCATTCAAAAGTTCTTTACCTAGCTCCTGCGCTTTTCCGAACTCTAGATCCACTCTCTCTATAATAATATTTTCTTCTTCTTTTTCTTGTTTCTTTTGGGCGAGATTTTGTTTTTTTAGGTTCTTTATTTCTTTTTCTTGTTCATATGTCTGTTCTTCGAGTTTTTTTATTCTTTTTTCTAGTTCTTGATTGTTCCCGACTTTTAATTTTTCCTTCATTTTATCCAGGACTTCTGTGTTGCTCTGTATCTTTTTCAGTGCCTTCGTACCTGAGTTAAACTTGATTTTCCATTTTTCTTTAGATTTCTTGGAATAATTAGATATTTTTAGTAATCCGATTTCTGAGGTATTCTTTACGTGAAGGCCTCCACATGGAACTTTATCATGGTCGCCTGTCTCCACAATTCTGATCTTGTTAACGTTAGGAGGTTTTTTCCTTAGATTTTCTGGTTTTTTGCTATGAAAGGATGTTTTTATAGGTTTTGAGCTCCATATTTTTTTATTAGCTTTTTCCTCAATTTTATTTAGTGAACTCCAGCTAAGATCTTTATCGGTTTTTATATGGATTTTAGTATCTTCATCTCTAATTTTGAAACCTTCTGTTTCTGCATTTAATTCGTCTAGAAAAACGGATGAAAGAATGTGTTGTCCTGTATGTTGTTTCATTACCTCATATCTATTTTCCCAATTTATTTCTCCCTTAATGGTGTTTTCTTCCTTTAAATCGTTGGGGTTTCCTTCAAGGACTTTGCAGTGATGTTTGATCTCGTTGTTTTTTGTAACATGATTAACTTCTAGTTTAATATCTTTGTTAAGTATTTTTCCCGTATCTGAGGGTTGTCCTCCGCCTTTTGGGTAGAAAGCGGTTGATTCTAGGATTATTTCAATTTCTTTGTTTCCAGTTGTTACTTCTTTGATTTTTGATCTGAATTCTTTTTGGTATGGATCTTTGTAATATAGTTTTTCGGTCATGTGTTTCCCTCAACCTTTTTTGGTGGGTTTTCAATAATTGTATAAACCCTTGGTTTTTATTGATCTTATGATATTTCATATTTATAGGTGATGTGATGGGTGAAGTGAAGCCGAAAGTTCTTGATGATGCGGTTATAGTTGCTGGTCATCCTCGTAGTGGGACTTCTTTAGCATGTCAATTAGTTGAGAGTGCTGGAATTAGTTTTCCTTCAGATTTTGAGGGTGATGAGTATAATAAGCAGGGATATTATGAGATGGACTTAAGTAAAACGGTGTCGAAGGATTTAATGAATAATGCCATGACTCAAGAAAATGTTAAGGATTTTAATAAGGTTATTGACAGATTAAATAATGTTGATGGAGTTCCCGGATTAAAACTTGTAAGGGTACCAACGATATTCTTCTACAAACATGTCTGTGACAATTTAAAAGCCGTATTTGTCTATAGAAAACCAGGAGATTCCAAATCAAGCATGTTCAGAAGAGGAATATCACAATTCCCAGTATCTTGGGCTGAAAACGGTAACGGAATAATCTCAGCTTACGAAAACATTGAAGAAAGCATAATAATTAGCTACGAATCCTTACTAAAAGGAGAAGCACCGAAAAAATTTGAGAAAATAGATCTCGATATAGATCCAAACGTAGTAGATAGTAACCAAAGAACTCAAAAAGAAACTAAAGTAGTACCCACTCAACACGAAGAAAAGATATACAAAACACTAAAACAATTAGAAGAAGCAGACGAAGAAAAAACAGAAGTAAAATCAAAAATATCAAAATTAAAAGAAAAAGGAAAACTCTAATCCTCAAACTCTCTAAATCTCCAATTAATATTTCTCCTTAAAAAGACAATCATCAACAACCAACATCTAAGATCAATCACCAGATAATAATCAAATAAAACCAACCCCTCCAAATAATTATCACAGAAAACATTTCCAAAAAAATCTAGAACAAATAAAAATATCTAAACCCCTAAAAATAGCCTCGCCGAACCAAACCCCAACCCAGTAAAATCTGACAAGTATCAATATACCATAGAGAAAGATAGAAATGGATCCAAACAAGAACTTGGTAAACCCTCTTCACGAACTGACCTTATGTTTCCTAGTAAAAAAATTATAACGAAAGAGAAAAAGAATTAAAAATAGAGTTTTTTCAACGAATCACTTTAGTTGGTCTTGGCATAACCTTTTTTAACGCAATGAAGCCCATGAATAAGCCTAAAGTACCTACTATCAGTATTGTTAATAATAATTTTTTCATTAAAACTTTTTGTAAGCTATTACCACGAATCGTGGATTTTTCAGTACTGGATTTGGTTGTGATAATTCTTTTTGTTTTTGATTTTATTAAACCTAGAGTCAGTAACGTGATACCCATAATAGTCCATAGGATCAACTTCTTGGCAAGCCATAGTTTGAACTTAACTACTTTCTTCAAAATATAGAACAACATAGTACCTACATACTATAGGAATTTTTTACTTATAACAATTATTGTTATGACTACACAAAACTAAGATATTAAAGTAACCAAGATCAATCCTGTCCAACCTATATCTAAATTAACCTCCGCGAAACAAATAAAATACAGATAAAATAAACTTCAAAATCATCAACAGATAAATTTAAATTCAAAGAAAACAATACTATATTAAGATCTAAAATTGTATCTAGAATACTAACAAAGGGAACCTAATTGATTAAAAGAATTAAAAATTTATAGGTCCTTAATAAGATTAAAAAATGGAACTTTCATAGTTTTCAGATGAAGAAAATTTGGTGATAGGTGATTAGGTGGAGTCAAAAAGTGAAGAAAAGTTATTTGATATAGGCTTAGATCAAAGAGATAGATTAAAAGAAGAATTAGGCGGAGGAATACCTAAAAGAAGTATCATAATAATAGAGGGCAAATACGGCGCAGGGAAAAGCATATTTTCCCAAAGATTCGCCTACGGACTCCTCGAAGAAGAATACAACGTTACCTACCTTTCATCTGAACTAGATATGAACGGTTTCATGAATCAAATGAACTCTCTAGGCTACAACGTAGAAAGACATATCCTATACCAGAATCTCTTATTCTTAAGAGTCTATCTACAACCAAAGAATAGCGATGATCAAAACCTTCTCGATAGATTAATAGAGGCAGAGAAATTATGGAACTCAGATCTAATCATATTTGACAAATTCGACCCAATACTAAGAAACGATGAAAAATATGATTCCCTTGTCAGGAATGATGAAGAAAGACAAAGAGTACTTGAGATCATCTCATTTCTAAGAAATATAAAGGCCGATGGGAAATCTATTATTCTGACCTTTAATCCAACCAATCTTACAGAAGATGCTATGTCTCCATTTAGAGGAGTTTCAGATGTTTATATGAAATTAGAAATGACTGAGGTTGGTGGGGAAACCCAGAGATCAGCAGACATGCGAAGATTTGCTGGAATGGAAAACCAAGTCGGAGACACAATAGGATACAGAGTCAAACCGAGAGTCGGATTAACTATACAAAGCATAAACGTAGCAGGAAGCTAAATAAAAAAACTTCCTCCTCGATCAACTTTTAGGATAGTACTATAGATCATTCTTAGGTGTAAGAATAAAATTTTTATTCTTAAACAAATAAATATAAAAAAATTAAAAAGAATTATTCTTCTAAAGCCATTCTGATGTCTTCTCTTTTGACAGTTTTTCTATCAGCGTGTTCAGCGTACCTAATTGCACTCATTGCAACCTGTTTTCCTCTTTCTTCAAGAATTTCTGCGAGACGTTCTGATGCTTCGCCAGATACTCTTTCAGCACCGGCTTTTCTAATTATTCTTTCGACTGGAGAGATTGGTAATTCAGCCATTTTAAAACACCATATATAATCATATTTTAGGTTATTTAAAACTTTCCTTTCTTTAGACCCAATTATACCCTAATCAGATTATAAACACAAAAAATAAGATCAATTTTGAACCTACAACACACCCAATCTAACTATGAATCATAAGAATAAACGATATAAAAAATTTATTAGAAACACATAAGTATCACATAAAAAGCAAATAAAATAAATTACGGTATCCATCTAAACCACTAAGAAACCAATAAAAGATAAACTCTTAACAATCTAAAAAAAATCCGGACTAATAAAAATCAATAAAGCTTTTTATAACAAAATAAAACTAGAAAACCTTAACAATAACGTAATATCCTACAAAAATTATAGAAAGCTACCATAAAAAATTTTTATGATAATGATGGTACGTAGAATTCATCATTCCTTTTCCGAAAAGTACCATTTATAGAGCAAGGCCATATCCTTAGAGAACAAAGCAAGTCTATCATCGTTAGAAATATCCCTATTTATCGAAGAATACTCTCCATTTAGGAATATATGACTAATCTCATCTTCTTCCAGATCTAAATAATTAAGAACATCTGAAATACTTGATAAACCCTTCTTATTAAGAGTAATAACTCCAACACTACCGCTAACCTCATCCAAATTACTAGCTAAACCCTTCAGATCTCCATAAAGCCTAACATTCACCTTCACAATATCGCCTTAAACATCCACCAGCTATAGGAGGAAAGATCGAAACATTGTCATCCTCCTGAAGAGAAGTCTCTAAATCTTCAAGATAACTAGATTTCCTACCATTAACCATAACAATAACTCCCTTCCTAATCTCTCCATGTTCATTCAACAACTCTCCTTCTAACGAAGGATATTTCTCCTCAATATGGTGACACAATTCCCCTAAATTATTAGCTTTAACCTGAATACTATCTTTTCCCAAGTTCTTTCTAAAATTAGCGAAAAATTCTACATTTATTAGACCCATATTACCACTAAATAAAAAGAAAAAAGATAAAGACTATTTACTTTCGAATACTTTTTTCAATTCTTTCTTAGGAACATCAAAAGTTTCATTGTGTGGTGGTAACTCTTCTTCTTCCATGAACTCAGGTATCTTATCATCTTTCTCTGTAATTCCTGCTTCTCTGTTAAACTCTCTTTCCACCTCTAGTATATCCCCACCAATATCTGGAATATCGTCAACAGTTAAATCTGTGCCAAGAACACCATTAACTGATTCTACCATACCTTCCAAACCTTCCGGTATATCAAGCACAGCAAATGCAGTGAAAAGACAATATCCAGTTGTATCAATGACCGCAGTACTTCTTTGAAGGTTCCCTGATAACTCAGATTTGTCTGTGTCCAAAGGATCAGATTCTCCTCCTACTCCCATAATCTCTGTAGCAACTGCATAACCTGCAGTATGATCTGCCCCCATTGGAGTAGTAGCATAGGTCACACCCATACCTTTAATTCCTCTTGGATCATATGCTGGCATAGATTGTCCTTTAACGGTTGGAACTCTACTAACTCCTAGAGCCTCAGCAGTAAACTCTACTCCATTAGCTAAGATTCTTCCAGTATTAGTTTTTTCCCTAATCTCCTCTATAAGATTTAGGGCTTTTTCTTCATCTCCGAAGTCTGCCATTCCACCTTCCATAGCCACTGCAAGAGTGTTACCCATCTCAATAGTATCTAGGCCGAGATCATTACATTTTCTATTCATCTCACCGATAGTATCAAGGTCATAGATTCCGCAGTTAGGCCCTAAAGCCCAAACAGATTCATATTCAAGAACACCTACCGGATCACTTCCATCTGGCTTTGTCCATACCTCAGAGCACTGAATAACACATCCAGGACTACACATGTGGGGTCTTTCCCCTCCTCTTTTATCAATTTCTTCGGCTTTTTTCTCCCCGGAAACCTTAGATGATCTTTCATCTCTTCCACTAGAAAAGTTTTTTTGAGGTAATGCACCAGCTTCATTGATTACATTAATTAAGGCATTGGTTCCGTATGTGTTGAGCGTTCCACCTGGTTTGGTAACGTCATGATCTGTGAGAGCGTCTCTTAACTTTTTTGCTCCTTCTTCGAATGTTTCTATCTTCTATTTCTACTCCGGGAGCATCTTCTTCATCTACAACTATGAATTTCATTCCCCTTGAGGCCATGACTGATCCTAGACCTCCTCGACCGGAGAACCTGCTTGGTCTTCCTTCAGGGTCATTGAATGCGACACCTGCATTCGAAGCTTTCATTTCAGCAGCTATTCCTACTCCACAGATCCCTATATCTTCTCCATAACTACTTCTTAAGTTTTTATAAGAGCTGTAAAGTCCTTCTCCAACTAGTTGATTAACTTCTTTTAGTTCTGCTCCTTCTTTGTCTATTTTTAGTAGGTAGTAGTTATCATTGTCTGGTTTTCCTTCGATTATTATTGCCTTGATCTGTAATCTTGATAATTTTTGTCCGAAGCTGGTTCCGGCGTTTGATTCTTTTATTCCTTCTGTTAGCGGTGACTTCCCTCCGACAGAGATTCTTCCTGATGTTGGAGCGCTAGTCCCTGTGACTATTCCAGGAGCTATAACTAATTTGTTGTTAGGTCCTAGTGGATGGCATTTTGATGGTACTTCTTCTGCTACGATATTTGATGTTAATCCTCTTCCCCCTAGGATCTCGTATTCTTCAGGAACTTCTTCAAAGCTGGTTTCCTGTTTTTCCATATTTATTCTCAAGATTTGTTCTGTCAAATATAACCCCATACGATTGTTTAATTCATTTTTTTAAATATTTTTGATAACTATAGTTATTAGATAATTAATTTTTGTTAACCAATGGTTATAAAAAAAATTTTCTAGTTCATCCATACTGAAAAACCGTTGAAGGCCAACTCAAAAACCCTCAATTCAATAGAGAACAAAAATTATGAAAATCAAAAATACCTAAATTTAAAAAAGTAAAATTAGAATTCTAAAACTATGAAGGAACAAAAACCAACTAAGGATCGGTAAATATATTAATCAATATTATTAATGATTAAAAAGGTAAAAGAATCTCTACTGAAAGTCTGTAAGATATATCCTAATTTTTTTGGTGATATTTTGAAAGAAGAAATGCCTTTAAAAGAATTAGTAAGTCTCCCGGAAATCTATCATCCAGCCACATCTCCAGATGGAAATAAAATAGCGTTCTATTGGGATAAGAGTGGACGAAATGAACTATATATACTAGAAATAAGTAGTAACGAGGTAAAAAAGCTAAGTGATGGACAAGTTCCAAGAAACGCTCGATGGCCCATAGTATGGGGAGGTGAAGGGGAACGAATATACTTCCACAAAGATGAAGCAGGTAATGAACAAAACGATATCTATTCTATCGATCTTAATGGCAATGTAAGAGAAGAAATATCCGCAGAAGGACAATGCATAATCCAGGATTCAAGCAGTGATAGCAGTAAAATTTTGTTTACAAGCACAATGGAGGATCAAATGAATCTCTATACCTACAATCGGGAAAATGAAGAAATAAAAAAACTTACAAATTACGAAGAACCAATAACAAACGCTATTTACAGTCCTAATAACGAATTCATCGCTTACACCACTAATGAATTAGAAAATAAAGAAAATCAAGACATATATCTATCAAAAAGTAACGGTAAAGATATAAAGAAAATAGATATTGGAGAAGATGGAGCCGAAGCCAAAGTAAACGACTGGACCAAAGATGGAAGATACCTACTAATCTCAGACAATTCAAAAGACAAAGATAGATGCGGTATATACGATCTTAAAACAGATGAACCAGAATGGTACGGAGATAAAAAATACGAAGAGAGAGCAATAGCTTTAAGTCCAGAAGATAATGGATTTATAGCTTTAAGAGGTAGAAAATCTGCTTGGATGCCTATATACATCGATCTTGAAGGAGAATCCAAAGAACTGGATCTTCCAGAAGGAGTCTCTGTATTCCCAAATCACGCATCAGGAATGACCTTCTCCTCAAACAAATCACTGATCTTTGGACACACTACCTCCAATAGTAAGAAGGAGATTTACCAATACGATCTAGAAGAAGACGAATTCCAAGTATTACTATCAGCTGATTATGGAGAAATTGATCCTGATAAGTTTGTTGAGGCCGATTATCTCACCTATGAATCCTTTGACGGATTAGAGATTGGCGCTTTACTATATGATTCTGGTGAAAGACCATCTCCTGGATTGGTTATGGTGCATGGAGGACCTCATGGTCAGGCTACTAAATCATTTGATCTGTACGTCCAATTTTTAGTTAATAGAGGTTTTACAGTTTTACAACCTAATTACAGAGGGTCCATAGGACGGGGAAGAGAATTCAAGAACAAAATCCATAAGGACTGGGGTGGTGGAGAGCTGGAAGACATTGCTAAAGCTGGAGAATGGCTAAAAAATCGTGAATGGATTGATGAAGATCAAGTTGCAGTATTCGGAGGGTCCTACGGAGGTTACAGCACCTACATGCAGTTAGTGAAGAAACCAGAACTATGGACAACAGGAATAGCCTGGATCGGTATAACAGATCTCCATAAAATGTACGAAGAATCTATGCCACACTTTAAATCATTCCTAGAGGAGCAGATGGGAGATCCAGAAGAGAATAAAGAATTATGGGAGGAGCGAAGCGCAATAAACCATATTGATAATATTGAAAAGCCTATTCAGATCATTCAGGGAAAAAATGATCCTAGATGTCCAGTATCGCAGGCAAGAATCTTCAAAGACGCCTTAGAAGAGATAGGATGGGAAGAAGGTGAAGACTTTGCATACAATGAACTTGGAGAAGGACACGCAAGCACTGATATAAACCAGAAAATTAAAACCTTCGAAATCTTAGAAGACTTCTTAGATCGGGAAATGAGATAATAAAATTCTTTTTTTTTACCAATCTATTTTATCTTCTCCCCAAGCCTCTTCAAGTACATCTAATAATTCTTCTACCTTGTACCCTTCCGCTGATTCTGGAATTTTTTCCAAGATCTCCGGTAAAGGCGGAATAAAGTTTTCAATCATTCCTGGAAGGTCATCTATTTCTTCATTCAATTCATTTATAATTTTTTCTTTATCTTCTTCTTTTACGGTCATAAAATCACCTTTTTAATAAATTATTTATAGTTTTTGTTCTTTATTCTTCAAATTCTTCTTTTAATCTTCCTTCTGCTAGCTCTTGAAGTCTTTCACTCATATAGCTAAGAACTTTAGATAATATATCCTGGTTATCATAATTAGAAACAATCTTCTTCGCCCTTTCCTGATCCATATTCTCTATTCTCTTTGTGAGCTTAGGTATACATCTTACAATGTTATCTACTACAGTTATGTTTGCTTTTCTTCCTGTTCTTGATAATGGGTTTAGATCAACGGTTACAACTTTTTTACCGTTTTCAAGAAGTGCCTCAGTTCTGTCTCCATCTTCTAGGGGTACGAAGACCATATCAGATTTCCAAATTCCTTCAGGGTCTACTATACCTCTTTTACTATCTAGATTTGGAATGCTTTTTAATTCATTTTCTTTTTTTAAACCTAGGATCTCAATGTCTGGGTCTATGCTATGGAATTTTTTCTTAATCTTTTTCATTCTTTCTTCGGTTCTGTAGAATAGGTTTACTTCTATTTTTGCTCCTGAAACTTTTGATAAATTAATTATTTCCTCTGGAACTAGTCCTGTGACATTTCCATTTACTGAAATAACGGGATGATCTGCAAGTATAAATGAAGCTGCCATAGCGTCAAGAGCTTTTTTTGAAGGTTCAATTGTTTTTTCTCCTATTATGTAGTCGAAGGCTTCTCCTCGACCATGCGCTATTAATCCTGCCTTTGCAAGTATATCTTCATCTAGTGCTTCCTCAAGTTTTTCCCTATAATGTAAGGATTCATGCCTTGGATGTGAATCAGGTACGTAACCCACCAAATCACCAATAAAATATTGAATAAAGAATAGAGATAACTTATTCTTCAAGCATCATTCTTGCGTCAACTGCTACTGCTTTGTTTTTGTATGCGAATATTGGGTTTAGGTCGAGTTCTTCTATTGGTAGTTCGTCTGCTAGTTTGCTGACTTTTACTATCATGTTTTTTATGGCTTCTAGGTCTACTGGTTCTTCTCCTCTTGCACCGCTTAGGATTGGGTATCCTTTGATTTCTTTCATCATTTCTTCAGCTTCTTCTTCTCCTATTGGAGCTACTCTGAAGGAGACATCTTCAAGGATTTCAACAAATATTCCACCTAATCCGAACATTACTACTGGACCAAACTGAGGATCTTTATTTATACCAATAATAACCTCCTTACCTTCTGGAGCCATTGGGTATGCAATTACTCCGATTATATTGGCATCAGGTTCGTAATCTTTTGCGTTTTCAATAATTTCATTATAAGCTTCTATTGCCTCTTCTTTATTCTTAATATTGACTTTAACTCCGCCAGAATCGCTTTTATGAATAATTTGAGGGGAAACAATCTTCATAACAATAGGGCCATGCTCTTCTACAAACTCTGCCGCCTGATCTTCACTTTTAAGTACATCAAACTCTGGAACATTAATACCGTATTCTTCCATTACTTTCTTTGCCTCAGGCTCAACGAGCAGATCTCGCCCTTCTGATCTTGCTTCTTCTATGATATCCTTGACCTTTTGATTCATACATGTCCACCGGATTTCCATCCCCACAAAAACTTATAAATCTATTGTTCACCCATCATAAAAAACATAACAAAAAAATTCACACAACCAATAAACCAAAAAACAACAACAAAGAAAAAATTGATCAAATTATTCGCCAGTAAAGAAAAATAAACGGCCTTAGCAAATATCTTAATTCTGTAGAGGAATAATATTTTGATCATTCACGTAACTGTGTTAATAAGGCCCTTATAAAGGATCTTAGGCAGAATTTTTCTTACTATCTCACTATGCCTTTCAAAATCTGCTTCTTCCTCGATTATTTTAATTACCTCAGGTTCTGACAATCCATAGAAAATAAATTTCAAAGATCTGTCCCCCATTTTTTTGTAAAGCTTTCTGTACCGATTAGATTTATTTAATTCTTTCTGGAATTCACCCCATTTCTCTACATATCTAGAAGGATCCTCATTAATAATGCTTTTACCTAATATATCTGCTGCCTTCATACCATAATATATACCGCCTGCGGTTAATGGCTTTACTTGAGCAGCCGCATCCCCAACTAAAAACACGTTATCCTTAAAAAGACCTCTCGAACCAACCGGAACGGCTCCACCACCAATATTAATTATCTCATCTTCAAGAAAATCATAATGACTACATAACTCCTTAAGATCCTTTAAATCACCATCTAAAGTACCAACCCTTGCCGTATTATTAGAAGTTGGGATTACCCAGACAAAGAAATTAGTAATACTCTTATCAACAATAACCCTTACAAAATTATTTTCCGCAGAAAAAGGAACCTCAATTTGCGGTCCAACTAGAATCTCTCCATCCAATTCAAAATCAAAAATCTTAGCTACTTCTGAAAACACTCCATCTGCTCCAACTAAGTAATTATAATCAATCTCAGTTATTGATCCATCCTCCACTGATCTAATTATGGACAAATCATCTTCTTCTCTAAGATATTCGTGGTTTTCCAGAATTCTTACTCCATTTTCCCTTGCTTTCCCTGCTATTTTCTTATCAAATACCTCACGATCAATTATTTGAGCTTGAACTTGATCACGACTAATCCTGAAATCTATGTCCTCATTGAAAGGATTATAATTAAAAATAGCTCCATTTACCTTATTTATAATAGATTCTTCAGATAATGGAAATTCCTCAAATACTTTATTACCAACAATTCCGGCACAATTTACAGGTAAACCGATCTCCCCTCTCTCAACTATTAAAACATCCTTTTCTGGAGATAGAATACTTCCTAGATAACAACCAACAGGCCCCCCACCAATTATAAGTACTTCTGTATCAAGCGAGTTACTCTTCATCTATGATCCCGAAGATCTCTTCAGCTATACTTTCTGCCTTTTCTTTATTTTGAGTATTTTTAATCAATACTCTTCCACTTGGAAAAATAGTTATTTTGTTTTCTTTATGCATGATAGCCATTTTCTCTGTAGCTAACTTCTTTTCATAACCGATATCTTCAAGCTTTGAGGCAACGATATTAAGATTAAGATCCATGTCATCTTCAGAAACTATCTGATATGAATCTTCTTTCCTGCAAGGTTTACTAGTGTATCCCATAGTAACACCAAAATGTTTAATAATCTTATTAGAGGAGCTCTTCAAGTGTTTCAATCATCTTATCAATTTCTTCCTTAGTATTATAGACATGGTATGAAGCTCTTACTGTTCCTAGTCCCTCTAGGTCTAAATTATTTCTAATAGCTGGAATTGCACAGTGATGTCCTGATCTTGTCATAATGTTACCAATCTCATCTAGATAAGCTGCTACATCATGTGGTTCAATACCTTCAATATTGAATGAGACTAGGTCTTTATGAAGTTCAGGATCCTTTGGCCCATAATAATCGATATCTTTATTTTCTAGTCTGTCTAGAGTGTATTCGACTAGTTTTTTTCCATGTTCTTCAATGTTTTTTATTCCTATATCTTCTACGTACTCAATTGAGGCTCCTAATCCTATTGTTCCTGATATATTCGGAGTTCCTGCTTCAAACCTTTCGGGGGTTCTTTCTAAATCGTATCCGTCTAATCTAACATCTGTTATGGCTCCTCCTCCAAGATAGACTGGTTCTAGTTCTTCGATTATTTTGGAATCGGCGTATAGCGCTCCTATCCCGGTTGGCCCTAGGGGGCCTTTATGTCCAGAGAACGCCAAGAAGTCTGCCTTTATATCTTTCACATCAACCTCTATGTGTCCAACAGATTGTGCTCCATCTACAGCAAATAGTACGTCGTTCTCGTTAGCTATTTTCCCTATTTTTTTTACTGGTTGTTTTACTCCTAGAACGTTTGAGATGTGGGATACTGCGATCATCTTGGTTTTGCTGGAGATCTTGTTTTCAAGGTCTTTAAGGTCTATTAATCCTTCTTTGTTTGTTTTAACGTATTTTATCTTAGTTTTTTCGTTTTTTATCCAGGGTAGTAGGTTTGAGTGGTGTTCTATTTCTGTTGTTATTATTTCATCGCCTTTTTCCCAGTTTAGACCTTGCGATATGTAGTTTATGGCTTCTGTTGTGTTTCTTACGAATATTATTTCTTTTTGTTTTGCGTTTAGGAAGTTAGCTACTAATTTTCTTGAATTCTCGTATTCTTTACTTGCTTTTTGTGATAGGTGGTGGACTCCCCTTTCGATGTTGGATCTATAGTTGAGGTAATAATCTTCAATTTTTTCTACAACTGGTTTTGGGGTTAGACAGGAGGCTGCGTTATCGAAGTAAATTACTTCTTGGGTTAGTGGGATATCCTCTCTTACTTCTTCAGGTACTTTCATGTTGATCATTTTCTAGGAAAGCTTCAATATTTAAAACATCTTTGGGTTAATATCTCCAGAACTGTGTAGATTAATTGGTCTTTTAATGATTAACACCGAAAACTATTCCACAAATCTGTAGTAATAGGGACCAGATATCCCAAAGTATTAATACTTATATGTTGTACATAAATCGGATGGTATAATGACAACAAAGTTAGATAACAAAACGATCATAGTCACAGGGGCAACAGGTAACCTAGGTCCCTTTATGACAGATAAACTATTAAACGAAGGTTCAAACGTAATAGGAACATACAGAT